>JASJDT010000023.1 GCA_030065655.1 Desulfocapsaceae bacterium
GTGCCGAAGTGGTGGAACTGGTAGACACGCTATCTTGAGGGGGTAGTGGCCCACGGTCGTGCGAGTTCGAATCTCGCCTTCGGCACCATAGTGAAAAACCCGCAGCAAATGCTGCGGGTTTTTTTATAGGCAAATATATAAAAGTTCCCTCAGTTTCGTTTTCGGCCTTTCATCAGTTTTCTGGCTTTTTTTAACTTTTTCTTCTTCACTCCAGGTGTACTGGCCAGACGACTTTCCGCCAATTCAATAAACAGTTCATCGACACTGCGGCTCTGGTCGCCATTCTGATCATGACGCTGGACGTAGTGGCCATCTTTCTCCATCTCCCAGCAATTGCGTTTGTTTTCCAACTGAACTTCAAGTATCACTTGCAACTGCGCCTGGAGATCAAAATCTTCTACGGGAGTGACCACCTCAACCCTTGATTCTAGATTTCTCTTCATCAGATCAGCGGAGCCAAAATAGTACTCCTCTTCTCCGCCATTCCTAAAATAATAGATTCTGGCATGCTCGAGAAATCTGCCGACGATGGAAATAACCGAAATATTGTCAGATAACCCAGGAATTCCGGGGCGCAGGCGGCAACTATCGCGAATAATAAGGTCTATTTTAACACCGGCCTGCGATGCACGATAGAGAGCGCGGGTGATGTCCTTGTCCTCCAGGGCATTACATTTAAAAACTATTCTTCCTTCACCGGAAGCGCCATGCTGCTCAATTTCCCGGTCAATTTTCTCTAAAAGGGCTTTCTTCAACATATTCGGGCAAGGAAGAATTTTCTTGTACTTTCTGACAGGAGCATATCCCGTGGTGAGATAGTTAAACAGTTCCGTGAGGTCGTCACCGAGGATTGGATCACTACTTAACATGCCGATGTCACAATACTGTCTGGCCGTCCCGGCATGATAATTTCCTGTTCCGATATGCACATATCGACGCAATCCATCATAATCTCTTCGCACGACAAATATTACTTTACTGTGGGTTTTCAGACCGACAACCCCATATGTGACATGAATACCCGCTTCTTCTAGCTCCTCTGCCCAGCTTATATTGGCCGATTCATCGAAACGAGCCATTAGCTCCACCACCACCGCAACCTGTTTGCCATTGTGAGCAGCATCGATCAGATACTGAATTATGCGCGACTCCGAACCGGTACGATAGAGTGTCATCTTAATTGCCAATACTTTTGGGTCAACACTGGCCTCTCTGACGAACCTTTCAATAGAAGTGTCGAACGATTCATAGGGATGCTGCAGTAAGATGGAACCGTGATCTCTGATTATGTGAAAGATACTTGAAGCTTCCTTGAGAAGGACTGGATGATCGCAGGGGTTGTGCGGCGGAAAATGCAGATCTGCCCGATCGATTTTAAATATTTCCATGAGGTCGCGTTTGGCGATGAACCCATCTACTTCGTACACATCGCTTTCTTGGTCAATCCCGAGTTCAGCAGCAAGCATGCCTCGCAGTTGACTGCTCATATCCGCCTCAACTTCGAGTCGTACTATCTGGGCAAACTTACGGTCACGCAAAGCCGTTTCGATCATCACCAGAAGATCGTTGGCTTGCTCAGCATATCTCTCCGTTATGGCATTTCTCGTTACCCGGAAAACGTAGGAGCCCTTGATTATCATCCCCGGAAAAAGTGACTCGAGATTGTGAGCCAGTAAGTCTTCAAAGGTAATAAAGACGTGTTGATGCTGTTCACCGCAATTGATAAATCGAGGCACTCCCACTCCCATAGGCACCTTGATTCGGTTCAAAAAGGTATTGCCTCCGTTCGTTTCACTGGCAACCACTAGAAGGTTTAGGGAGAGGTTGGAAATAAAGGGAAAAGGATGGGCAGGATCTATTCCCTGAGGCGTGAGAAGTGGATAAATATTTTCATTAAAGTAATTATCCATGGCTTGTTGAGCCGTTTTTCCAAGTTCTGAATATTTGCTAAAGCGAATTTCCTCTTTGGCAAGCGATGAGACAAGTTCCCGCTCAAGCTCTTGGCGTTGCTTGAGGATCTGACGGACAGCGACCCCGCAGGCTTCTATCTGCTCCTCAGGCAACATCCCGTCTACACTGAGCTTCTTCACTCCTGCGCCAACTTGCTGCTTCAAACCACCGATACGCTTCATAAAAAACTCATCGAGATTTGAACCAAGTACGGCAAGAAAAAAAACTCGTTCCAAAAGAGGATTTCTACTATCCATGCCTTCATGGAGCACCCGCTTGTTAAATTCCAGCCAGGTTAACTCGCGGTTGAGATACCAGCGTGGATCTTTCAGGTCAAACTCGCCTGGTAAAGCCGGTTGTTCTACTAATAGCTCATCTTTATCAGCTTTCATAATGACCCCGGAGAACGATTAACAAATAAGCAGATTGCCATTTACCCTCTATTGAAGAGAGGATTTCTTTTTGAGTTGCTGTATCATATTAACTCTTTGTTATACTATTATTAAATTTATCACATAACTGCATTCATTATAAGCCCTGAAGTCACAGCGGTGATAAAAACGGCGGCTAAAAAAGCCCCGAGGAGGGGCCACCGGAATAATCCTTTCAGCATAGTCACCTCTGGTAAACTCGCTCCGGCACCTCCTATAATCAAGGCAATAACCGCCCCAAGACTCATCCCTTTGGCCACCAGTGAAGCAGCAATCGGTAACATCGTACTTGCCCGGATATATAAAGGAATTCCTATAAGTGCAGATATCGGTATAGCAAAAATATTATCAGAGCCGGCATGTTGCGAAATCACTTGGGCTGGGATAAATCCATGGATGACTGCACCTATTGCCACGCCCAAAACCATGTAGGGAAAAAATCGTTTAAACTGATCGACGGCCTCCTGGAAAATTCTGACCCACCTCCCCGTTTTTATCTCATCAGTGGATGTGGCCGGTGAGACGCAGCAAGCTTCGGAGGTCTGAGTATCAACCTTTGCCGAACCGCCAAGAGGACTGATCGCCTCCATTGACTGGATTGTCAGTTGAGGTGTTGGAGACGGAGTAGATTCACAACCACAGCCACCTTCTCGCACCGCTTCACCATCTTTAACATATCTTGAAAAACCCAATTTTTCCAGAATATAGCCCGAGGTAATTGCCAGGCTGAGTGCCAGTAGAGCATAGACAAAGGTAACTTTCATGCCCAGCAAAGTAAGAAATAGCCCCAGAAGAACGGGATTAACTAGTGGGGAGGCAAACAGAAATGACATGGTAGGTCCAAACCCCGCTCCGGCCTTAAGAAGCCCCACCATCATCGGAATAGTTGAACAGCTGCAAAACGGTGTCAGTCCGCCCAAAGCCGCGCCAACAACATACCCTCGTCCTTTTCTTCCCGAAAGAACTCGTTTGACTTTTTCCTGGGGAAGAAATTCGTTAATACAGCCGACGATAAAACTTATACCCACGAACAAAATAGTGAGCTCTAACATGGCAAAAGTAAAAAAATTCAGACTTTGCCGTACTGTTTCCCACTCCATACCGCCTCTCCACTTGTTTAGATAATTGCAATTTGAATAGATAAAAATGATTTGTTAACCAGGTACTAAGATCAAGGAAGCTCCGGTAAGGTAATATTACCGGTGCAACATTCAGACAACAGATAATCAATAAGCTCACGCAGGATGTCGATCCGAGCAATACAGTAAAGCGTACGACTCTCCCTTCTTTGCACAACCAGACCGACCTGCATAAGCCGCCGAATATGGTGCGACAGGGTTGAAGCGGGAATATCGAGAAGGCGCTGGATCTCCCCAACGGGTATTCCTGCAGGGCCAGCCTTTACCAATAACCTGAAAATCGACAGCCGGGTTGCATTACCCAGCTCAGCCAATGTTGTGGCCGCATCGGTAAGTAGCATGTGAACTCCTTTATTAGGTTATCTTTGCTCGTATGATAACGAAAACTTCTGCTTCGGTCAACTATATTTCTAGAATTATAGAAATATAGATTTTAAGCCTTGCTGCCTTGACTAAGAATCAGTGTAATTCGTCTTGACCTCGCGATATTTTTTATAATAGCCTTGAGAGAGAGTTATAAGATCACCAACAATCCAAACTGGCTACGCTGGCCGGTTGCCATACACTCCAGGAAAAGTGTTGGCATGTATTAAGATGTTCTTTTTCATTCACCTAGCCATTCTCTAAATTGTGGGCATAAAAGGAGAGATCATGTCAGCAAAGGATGAGGTCAACATCACCAGAGGGATGCAAAACTATATTGATACCAATGCAGAATATCTTGCCAAACGCCAAGAGTACATCGAAAAAACCGTAAAAAACTGGAAATTTGACACCATCGCCGTTCACGGCCTTTATTCGGTTACCGATGCTCTGGAAGACTATCAGGGAGCAATCATCGAACCAATCTTCATGAGTTCATCCCAGGCTTATCGCGATTCAGACGAAATGGCTGCGGCACTTGCCTATAAGATTCCTACCTGGTGCTACTCCCGCATTGCCAACCCATCGACATACTACTATGAATGGACCCTTGCCCTGCTCGAAGGGTACGGATTCGAAGGCACCACCTCCTGTTGCTCAACCTCCTCGGGAATGGCGGCGATTATGACGGCTGTGCAGCCCTTTCTCCAGGTCCAAAATTCCGTAACAGAGGAGCGCAATTTCGTAGCCACAGCTCAATGCTATGGTGGTACCTTTCAACAATTTTCCGTGCGTCTCATGCAGGAGAGAGGTATAGAGTGCCGTTGGGTGAAAGATGCGACAAATCTCGATGAGTGGGCAGAGAAGATCGATAACAATACCCGTTTTCTCTATGGTGAATTGCCCAGTAACCCCCAACTCGGCTTTTTCGATATAGAAAAAGTTGCTGATCTGGCCCATAGCCATAATCTTCCACTTATTTGTGATTCGACGGTGGCAACCCCGGCCCTGTTGCGCCCGATCTGTCATGGTGCCGATATTGTTGTGCAGTCGGTTACCAAGAGCCTTGCCAGCAGCGGTTTCGGGATATGTGGCGCAGTGATAGCCAGGAAAAACCTGGTTACCAATATCGATGACGAGCAGCTCAAAGAGGATTTCTCTTTGTCGGTCAAATATCTGCAGAATCGAGATTTCGGGCCTAATCTCCATCCCGTCCAGGCAATAATGGCTCTAAACGATATGCGCACCATACGCTCGAAGATGGACCTGATGAGCAGGAATACTGAGAAGGTAGCCGCTTATCTCGATACCCATCCGAAAGTGGAAAGTGTTGATTACCTTGGCTTGAAGAATCATCCCCACCATGAACTCGCCTCCCGCTATATGTGGCTTGTCGATGCCGAACATGATGATTTTTACAGAAAACCGGTAAATCGCTATGGTCATTTGATGTCATTTTGCGTGAAAGGAGGCGCTACAGCAACCCGCAAGGTTTTCGACAATCTCGAGCGAATCTGGCGGGCCACCGACCTTGGCCGCATCAAAAGTGTCGCCACTATTCCGGCGATTTCAACCCATCAACAACAGGGCGAGGAAGGCCGTTCACTGGCAGGTATCCCCGCCAACATGATCAGGCTCTGCGTTGGTGGCGAGCATCCCGATGATATCATCGCCGACCTCGAGCAAGCCCTTAAGCGTAGCGGATAACACGAAATTCAGTCCTGATCTCCTTTCTGATTGCCAGCCTAGGCAGGGTATGGTAAACGAAAGCGCACATTCTTCCACTACCATGCGCTTTCAATGATACTCTTTTAATGCATTTTATCACCATTTTTGGAATAGCTGTGGCCCTGGCCATGGACGCCTTTGCCGTGGCGATCGCCACAGGAGTCACGCTGAAAAATGTCAGCGCGCGCCAAACCTTTAGACTCTCCTGGCATTTCGGACTGTTTCAGGCGCTGATGCCCCTTATAGGCTGGTATTTTGGCACTACCATCGAACACTATGTTGAAAACTATGCTCACTGGCTAGCTTTCATTCTCCTTTTTCTAGTGGGGGGGAATATGATTCGCGAGGCTTTTGAGCTGCATGAGGAAGAGCATTCCGAAAGAAGAGATGCCACCAAAGGTCTCAGCTTGGTGATACTTTCAATCGCCACCTCTATTGATGCTCTGGCCGTTGGCCTGAGCATGTCTTTGCTGAGTGTGGCAATTATCTATCCGGCCGTTATCATAGGTATCGTGGCGGGGGTTTTTACCATTCTTGGTCTGCATCTAGGAGCCAGAGCTGCTTCTCTGAACCGGCTCAGCCCTATTGCCGAGGTAGTAGGTGGTTTGGTACTTTGGTTCATCGGCCTCAATATCCTCCGCGAACATGGAGTCTTCACAGCTCTTTTCTGAGTAACCCTGCATTTAGCAATTACAGTGGCTTGAACAATACTACCTTGAGCAATCTGCAGCTTTAAGATCCTGTTCCACTGTTACTGGCAATATCAGCCTCTAACTCGGCAAAAGTAGACATTATCCCGTAATCAGGATCATCCAGGAGGATGATTTTTAGCTCCTGAAAATACTCCTGCAGCGAATCTCTCAACAGAGGACGGTTCTCTTTCTCAGTTGCCGTGTGATCCCAAAGATCCCAGACCAGGACACCAAAGCCGGCGATTGTTCCAAAAAATTTGCCCCCGACCTTGGCAACTACCTTACCTCCTGTTTTAGCAGCCATCGTCGAGGCTAGCTTGCCTGAGGATTTGGTCATTACCTTGGTTCCGACCTTGCTGAGCATCACTTTCATATGGCCGATCAACAGTACCGTGCCACCTGCACCGGTAACCGTAAGGGCTTTCAGGGTTAGAGGAGTAGTGCGGTTTCCATCACTCTGTTCTGCCGTCACCGCAATATCTTCAAGATACTCCTGCCATACCGGATGAGGAATCTCATATGTTTCGGGAAAGCTGTTGAGCCGGTCCACTAGACTGGTGACATAAATCTCAGCGGTCTTCTGAACTATCCTCTCCAGAATTCTTTGGGCTATCTGAGGCCGCAGAACCCGTGCTGAAAATTCCTGTTGAATCTCCTCGGTCAGTTTTTCCGTCGCCGTTGGTTGGGTTTCGAGGACATAGTGTGCGCCATATTGATAAAGCCCTTTCAAACCTAGAACCTGCTGAGTCCAGTAGCTGAAATACCATTCAAGAAACGAGTCGTCCACTCTCTCCATCATGGTTTCAATCCAGATATCGAGCTCTGCCTCGGCATACACTCTGGCAGCCATCCGCGCTTCCCGCAACGCCGCAGCCAGATCTTGATCGACTTTTTGCCAGTCTATGGAAGGGTGGGCTTTCTGTACGCTGCGTGTATAGGTACGGGTCGTGTTTTCGTCCTTACCACCAAAATCCCCGCCAGCAAGAAACCACCCCAGCGAAGCGAGAACAATGACAACAATGGCTATCCAGATGCCATTAGTTAAAATACGCCGTATAGATTCGAGAATATCTGCCAGTTTGTGTAGACTGTAGCCTGCCATTTAATTAATGTTATAAGAAATTCAGAAGGCCTCAACCGTTCGAATTATATTGAAATGGGTTTGAAAAACTGTCCTGACAGCGGCGACATAATTGAACTCTGCCCGGGAAAGGTTGGCTACTGCGTCAAGAAGCTCGGATTCTCTTTGCAATCCTTCAGAATATTTCAATCTGGTTACCCGCAGGTTTTCTTTAGCTTGCTCTATACCAACAAGGGCCACCTCGATGTTTCGCAAATTCACCTCGAAGTCGATATGCAGATTCTGCAATTCCGTTTCCAAATCGTCGATGAGTTCCTGCAAATCATATTCTAACCCCCTCGTTTCAAGCTGAGCCCTAGCCACAGATTCCCGGGTTGCTCCTCCCTGAAAAAGATTGATAGAAACGTTGAGTTGAGCGCGAAATTCATCGGAGTTAACATCACCACTGCCGTTGATCAGATCGTCGTCAAAATTTCTGTAACTGCCCACCAGGTCCACTTTAGGATAATATTCACTTTTCTCGGCTTTGGTCTGCATAACATTGGCATCCAATAATCTTTTGAGCGCCAGAATCTCGCTTCTCTCAGCCAACATGACCAGACGATTCTCATCGAGGTCCTTCTTTCCCGGGACGTCATCAAACATCGAAAAGCTGATTTGTTCTAGCTGCATTTCCGCGCCGATTTCACGGGCGAGCAGATTAACACTTTTGCGCAGATCCGCTTTTGCTTGCTCTAGTTGAATGTCAGAGTTATCGAGATCCACCTTGAATGTCAGCAGTTCATTTTTATCGATTAGACCGACATCAAAACGGTTCTGGGCATCGCGGTAGATCTTCTGGAGCGTTTCGAAATTATTTTTAGCAACATCGAGATTAGCTCTACGCTCATAGACAGCGATATAGCGGAGGGCAACATTGAGCTGAATATCCTGCTTCAAGCCTTCCAATTGAAAGCCTTCGACCTCGCTCAAAAATTGCGACGATTCCAGCTGATATTTATCTCTAAAACCATTAAAAATATTCCAGCTCACCGCACCTGTGAAGGTGGAATCCCTATCGGATTGAAGAGCGATACTTCCTCCCGTCCCAAATGATAAACGGGAATCTGAATCGTCGGTTGCATTCGCCTCATAGATAAGATCCACCGAGGGGTAGAATCCAGCTCTGGCAAGTGCAATATCCCTCTCACTTTTTTCGAAATCGACTATATTCCTTTTGATGATCTCCCGGTTGGCTAGAGCAAGATCCTGCATCTCCTCCAGGTCCAGACTGAAAGCAGTCTGGGTCACCAGCAAAAACCCCAGGGTAAAAAGAAAAACTTTCATTTTATCTACTCCTCTCAAATCTGATAACAAAGGCAAGCAGTGCCGGAATAACAAAAAGGGTAAACATTGTGGATAGTGCTAACCCGCCCAGAAGGATGGAACCCAACCCCCTGTACAATTCACTTCCCGACCCCGTGGATACCACCAGAGGGATCATGGCCAAAAGACTGGTGGTGGCGCTCATAAATATTGGTCTGATTCGTGTTTTAACAGACTCAGAAATAGCTTCCATCCCTACCAGACCACCATAGCGAACATTATTTAACGACTGATGAACTATAAGTATGGCATTGTTCACCACTGTCCCTATGAGAATAATAAATCCTAACATCGCCAAAACATCAAATCCTTGTGGGGCAATAAGTTTATTTACGGCCATGAGACCGACAAATCCTCCACCTGCTGCCAGTGGCACAGAAAAGAGAATAATAAAGGGATATAGAAAATTTTCAAAAAGTGCCGATAGCAGCAGGTAGGTAATAAGCAGCGCGAGCAGAAGGTTCCACTGCAGCGCCTGGCCGGTTTCCGTTAATTTATCGGCATTGCCGCCTATGGTAATTTCCAGCCCAGCAAGACTTCCCGCCTGCTGCATTGAACCGACTATGTCATTTTCAATAATTTCCATGGCCTGTTGCAGCGGCAGATCTTTGGGTGGGGTTACCTGGAGAGTAATATTCCGCTTGCGTTCAAGGTGATTAATCTGCGGCATGCTTTCCGTATAGACAAGAGCTGCGACATTTTCCACCTTGATAAGTTCACCGGCACCGTTAACGATGGTGGCTTTAAGAATGTTTTCCGGTGTTGCAAAACTATCATTCTCACCTTTGACAACGAGATCAACCTGCTTGGTGCCCTCGGGTCTGTATTCATCTATCTTTCTGCCATCCATGAGGATATCCACATAGACTCCCAGGTCACGCTCGGTCATCCCGCTGGCGGCAAGACGCTCCTTGTTTGGAATCACTCGAACCTCGGGATAGCTGGTCTCAAGAGATGGAATAGGCCTTATCTGTCCGCCGGGTATATTTTGCGCTATAGCTCCGTAAAGCATGCGGGCTCCGCCGACGATGGTATTGATATCCGTCCCCGAAACGTTGACTTCCACTGTCCTCCCCTCACCAAGACCGCTCTCGAAGATGCCGGCCTGAATTGATACTCCAAAAAAACCGGGAATGGAGTTCATAATACGAGTGAACAACGGCATCATCTCCTTGGCCCTGGTTTCATGTTCACTTATGCCCCCGAAGATGGTGATTCTATCAGCACCGACGAAAAACATCTGCTTGATTCGTGGCACTCCGTTTTTATTATCTTCCTCAAAATAGGGTTGGGCTTCATCATGAATATAATGACCTATTTCCTTCATCTTCTCCACAGAATATCCCGGTGGTGGAATCAGAATATTGAGGATAAGATTGCGATTGCCCTGGGGCAGATATTCTGCACTTGGCTTGAGAAAAATCACCAGAGTCACTGCCATGGTGGTAAAAAGAACAACGGTGAGAATTCTGGTAAAAACATTTCTCAGACAGATACCGGAAAAGCTCATTAAAACCTTGACGAAAAAGGGTCCAACAATGCTTTTCTGGAGTACGTTGGTCTTCTTTTTGGCATCCTTTCGGTAAAGGAGATGAATAAGAGTCGGGATCACCGAGATGGAAACCAGCAAACTGATCATGATGGAGAAGGTAATGGCAATAGCAATGTCGCGAAAAAGCTGCCCGGCTTCCTCCTGCATGAAAATGACTGGGAGAAAAACCGCCACGGTTGTTGCCGTCGAGGCAAATACCGCACCCCAGACCTCTTTGGCGCCTTCGAGAGCAGCATCAAAGGGACGCTTGCCCATTTTTCGATGACGATCAATGTTTTCCAAGACAACGATGGAGTTGTCCACCAGCATGCCTACAGCAAAAGAAATTCCGGCTAGGCTGACTACATTTAAACTGCGCTCCGAAAGCGCTAGGAAAATAAAGGTACCAATAACGGAGATGGGAATGGCAATCGCAGTGGTAAGGGTTGAGCGTAAACTGCGGAGAAAAACAAGCAGCACACAGATAGCCAGCGTGCCGCCAATCAGTACGTTTTGTTTAACCAGGGCAATGGCCGTATTGATATACGGCCGCTGATCATACACCATATCAAAGAAAAGTTGCTCTTCGGCAAGGATACCTTTATTAAGCTGCTCCACCCGGTCTTCAACCCGTTCAGTCATCTCCAGGACATTGGTTCCCGGCTCTTTGCGAACACCAATGACAATTACCTGGATGCCATTGTGAAGCACCGATACATCCTCTTTGGCGAAGCCGGTGCTTACTCTTACCACATCAGACAAATGCACCCTCTTCAGACCATCATCAAAAACCACGACATCAAGTGCGTCCTCCGGTTTTTGAAACTGACCGATGGTGCGGATTCTATAGTTTTTACGGCCGACTCCTAAAACACCTGCTGAAATCGTAGAATTGGCATTTTGGATGGCCCCGATTATCTGGTTGATGGTTATCTCATGTTGGGCCATTTTCTGGGTGTCCAAGGTCACGTGGAGTTCCCTTTCCGTTCCCCCGAAAACAAAAAGTGAACCAACTCCCGGTACCCTCTCGAGATACTGCCTGATATTGTCTTCGAAAAAGGTACGAAATTCATTGATATGGCGAGGATTATCCGTTTTCGTTTTCAGCATCATCCAGATTACCGGGGAAGAGTTGGCACCGGCCGATTCAATCACCGGTTCATCGGCGTTTTCCGGATAGTTGGATACTTCATTGAGTTTATTGGAAACTCGCAGTAGTGCATCATCGATATTGGTCTCCAACAGAAATGACAAAGTAATTTCACCTAGATTATTGTAGGCGGCACTTTCCATTTCGGTCAGGCCGCGCAAGCCTTTGAGTGCTTCTTCCTGGCGCTCGATAATCTCTTTTTCAATCTCGAAGGGGGTTGCCCCGTTCCAGTTCGTTTGCACCGTTATCTGCGGAGTCTCCACATCAGGTGTTAATTGTATAGGCAAAGAGCTCAGGCCAATGAGGCCAAAGGTGACCACCAGAATGACAGCTACGGCAACAGATACAGGTTTTCTAAGAGAATAACTGACAATATCCATGTTATTCACCTACAATGGTTACAGCCTGGTCAGGCCTCAACCGCTCATTACCCTCGACCACCACATCCATACCCGGGACGATATACGGATCGCTGACGGCAACTCGGTCTCCCAGATAGGCTATGATGGTCACCGGCATAATAGCTGCCTTGCCTTCTTTCACCGTGTAGATAAAATCATTGCCCTGATGTTTTACCAGAGCTGCACGGCGAAGCACACTATACGATCGGGGCGGTCCCGAAGAAAGATACACGGTGGCCGACATGTTCTCAGCCACCAGTGGCTGATCAGGAATGTTGATCTTAATGAAAACATTCTTGGTCCTTACATCGGCCACCGGATCAACATTGACAATTTTCCCTCTCACCTTTCGGTCAAAGGCATTTATAACTATTTCAACCTCTTCTCCCATGGTGATAAACTGCAGCATATCTTCGGCCACCGGTGCCTTGACATAAAGTTCGGCGCTTGCTCCCATCCGCACCAGCATACTGCCCTGTTGGACCCAGCCGCCTACGTCCGTATCCTTACTCAAAATGATACCGCTAAAAGGAGCCCGGATCATGGAGCGGCGCTCCTGAATACGCAGTTTTTCCAGATTGTCTTCCAACAGTTGTTTTTCTTTTATGGCATCCTGGTAGGTATAAAGGGCATCATCATAAACCTTTTCACTCACACCTGATTTTTGATAGATTTCCTGCACGCGCCGGTAGTCCTTTTTGGCATTTTCAATACGCAACTCCGCCTTAGTAATTCGGGTGCGCGCCAGCGAAATCTCCCGTTGCAGTATCTCGGTGTCGAGACGAACCAAGATATCACCTTCGGCAACCTTGTCGCCCTCAACCACATTCACCTCTTTTACAAGGCCGGACACATCGGTCGAAACTTCGGAAACTCTCTCATAGTACAACACCCCGATAACAGACTGATTTTCAGCGACTTCTTCACTTACCACCTTATCCACAACAACCTTGGCCGGTGGCGGCCCGGAGGCAAAAACATTTACACAGCTCAACAATGCTATCACAACAAGTGCTTTACAACTTCGCCTCAGATACCTCATGGGTCACCATTATCCTGTGATTTCATTCATCAATCTATCAATATTGCCATTAATCTTTTTTATAACTTGCCGAAAAATCCGCTCTTCATCAGCATCAACTCCAGCAATGAATCTACTGGAATACGACTCAAAAGTACTTGAAACTTTTTTTACTATCAACTCCCCATCCCTAGTAAGAAATACCAGGGTCGCTCGGCGGTCATTCGGATGCACCCGCCGCTCAATCCACTTCTTTTTCTCTAGACGATCCAGAATCCGGGTTATGTTGGCAGGTTTTTTCCCCACACTCCGGCACAACTCATTTTGACTCAGTCCTGAAACACGCGAGGTGTTTTTTAACAGATGAAATTGCTCTACGGTCAAGTCATGTGGACTCAATATCTTTTCGGCATAGTTTCTGAGCTTCAGTGAGGTTAGGTATACCAACCTGCCGACTGATTGTTCTTCCCCTTTATTCTGTGCTTGCTGATTGCAGGATGTCATTACTTGTCTCCTTAATATTTAACCAGACAAATAAAATAGCGCTATGGTAAAATCTGTCAATGAAATTCATTCGCAAAGACAAAAAAACCATTACGGGGTGTGACCAGACAATGAATGCCGAATCACCTTTCAGATAAGAACTATGCAGAGATGCCTCAAATAGGCAGAATTACGGTATCTGGATGCGTTGAAATTGGTAGAAATTCAGGTTGGTCTCACAACTTCGTAAGAGTATCAAGTGATTCTGATTAATCAACTCTCTACTATAAAGAATACGGCATAGGATTCCGGTCCGGTGTTCAATGAAATTGAGGGACTGAATCTGGCAATATAGGTTTTTCTGCAGATAAAGGTTGATTCAAATACTTCCTTAAGATTCTCCACCAGCCTATTATTGCCGGCATAAATGATAGACAAGGTAATTGGCTTGTTGGCAACCTCCTCCTTGATTGATTCCATCATGGCAAGAATCATGTTTTTTTGTTCACCCAGAAGCTTGGATTTGATGACCATCCTTCCTTCTTTCATCTCCAACACCGGTTTAATACCCATCGCTGATCCGAATAAGGCTTTCATCCCATTTATCTTGCGATTTTTCTTGAGATATTTAAGTGTAGGAATAGCCATGTAGGAGCGCATCCGTCTTTTCAACTTTTGTACCAGAAACAAGGCCTGGTCAAAACTCTTCCCCTCGGCAAAAGCCTCTGCTGCTGCCAGTACTACCATTCCCAACCCCATACTACATTGACCGGAATCGACCAATTCTACCCGGCGATTATCCTCAGCTCGAAATTCTTTGATGACTCGTTCTGCCACACCATACGTGCCGGAAAGGTGCCTGCTGCAGTGGATGACCAGGATTTCGTCGTATTGACTACGCAGCTGATGAAACTCAAGTCCGTAATCTTCATAGCGAACTGGACCGGAGGTCATTTCTTTGAAACGGTCGAAGCTGGCATAGAATTCATCCCGACTGATATCCTGATTATCTTTACATGCCTTGCCATCCAACACGACATTTACTGGCAGCACCTTGATATCAAGATCGGTGACCAGCTCTTCCGGGATATCTGCGGTGCTATCCGTAACAACAATTCTTCGCATGCGCTTTCCTTTTATATTGATGGTTTAATACAGCCGTTAACCTGTTGCAGCTGTCAAAAATCCGGTGATTACGCAACAAACCTTTATTGTTCATAAGCAGAAAAAAATACTCTAATGGGTGCATTTCAGAGCTATTAATTGGCACACAGATTAGCCCACTACTCCAATCATACCTTAACGTAAAGGTCGTTTCAATGTTCTTATTTTTTTTATTTATTTTTTGAGATTAATTACATAATTTTAACTTAAAATAGCCGCTGCTTTGTGCATACTTCTCACAAGTTATACTCAATTAGACCGGATTAGCTTTGAGATCTCAACAGCCTCACAAAAAATAGACTTACCTTTACTAATCCTAATAAAAATCAAAATAATGGCTCTATATCACGAGAGGTCTTTTTATATACCAGTCACATTTGGCCTCTGTAGTAATAGAAGTGGGCAAGACAGAGATTTGCACAATTATGATTTAGCTGGATGTGGAAAGGTCCATATTGATCAACGAGAGTGCCGTTTGTGTTTTTCAATATTTTAGCTTTCTTCAACTTCATGATACTGTTCAAATTTAGTGACTTTTTATCGACAAATTATCAATCGATTCCCGTTGTTGCGTTTTTTTATTGATAATAGTTCTTGCAACTTCTATGGTAAAAGCCGGAATTGATTATGTTGCTTTAGCCACCTCGTCTCGGTTGACATCCGGATCGGTGATAAAGAAGAGATAAGTGCCCCAGAAAAGACGCCAAATGAATGACAGAAGGATCAACGACCTTATATTAATTCATTGGACGGGCATCGCGATTTGGAAAAATGAGCAAAAGACTGAAACATCAACCATCATTCAACAGGCGTAAATTCCTAGGCCTCACTGCTGCTGCAGCAGCGTTAGGTGCCGGTTATTATTTTGGTATCGATCCGCTTTTGGATCGCGGGTACACCCTGAAGCACAGCAAACCGATGATGGGAACCATCGTCAATTTTACCATCATTGGCCCGGACAAGGAAAGCTGCCATATAGCTCTCCAGAAAACAGCTGCCCATATGGATCAATATGGGCAAGCCATTAACCATTATGATCCCACTAGTCAGCTTTCTCTTCTCAATGGGCATGGTTTCATTGAAAATGGTCATCCGACCCTGATCAAGGTTACCCGGATGTCACTTGAGATGAGCCAGCTTACTGGGGGAGCTTTTGACCCCACCGTCCTTCCTCTCCTGGCCCTTTATAAAAACGTGCGTCAAGGTGGTGCTCTTCCCGATCAAAAAATAATAGAGGATGCACTATCGCATGTTGATTACAAGTCTGTTATCATTGACGGAACGACGATTCGTTTCGCCAAACCCGGGATGGGAATGACCCTTGACGGACTCGGCAAAGGCCATATTGTTGATGAGGGCGTACGTTTCATAAACGCCTTGGGTTTTAGCAGTGTCTGCATTGAAGCAGGAGGTGACCTCAAGGTTACCGGAACGAAAAGATCAGGACAACCATGGACCATTGCCATTCGCAATCCCCGCCCCGGACAGACTGAAGAGCAGATTTTTCTAAAAATGGAGAATATAGCTATCGCTACCTCCGGTGATTATATGCAGGCATTTACACCGGACCGCCGTTATCACCACATCATAAATCCACGAACCGGTTTCTCTTCTCCGGAGCTGGCGAGCTGCTCTATCCTCGCTCCGAGCGTTGCCAAAGCTGACGGGCTGGCAACCTCCGCTATGGTTATGGGGCCAGAAAAATCAATAGCTTTGCTTGATACCCTTCCCGACTGCGAAGGATTTCTAATAGGAAAAGATCTTTCAACCTATTCATCAAAGGATTTTTTCAAATACAATGAAAAGAATTGAGATAAAAAAGGGACTCGATGTCCCGGTAACAGGGGAGCCTCTGCAAAATATCCAGGAAACCATCCAGGTCAGTAAAGTAGCCCTGGTGGGAGACGATTATATCGGCATGAAACCCACCATGGAGGTAACCGAGGGTGACCGGGTCAAAACAGGTCAACTTCTCTTTACTGACAAGAAAAACGAGGGTATCAGATATACTTCACCAGCCACTGGCAAGATCCTCGCTGTCAACCGGGGTGCCAAGCGAAAGTTTGAGTCCGTCGTTATTGAAGTTGAGGATGATGAGCACATATCCTTTTTAGATCCGGAAGAAAAGCCACCTGGACATCGGCAAGGAGACGAAATCCGCAAGATTCTTCTGGAAGCAGGCATGTGGACAAGTTTTCGAACCCGCCCATTTGGCAAGATCCCCAAAAAAGATGCTGAACCGGCAGCCCTGTTTATTACGGCCATGGACAGCCGCCCCCTCGCCGCGGACCCGAAAGTTATAATTGATGAATATGCCAAGGAGTTCTCGATCGGCCTGACCATCCTCGCCAGTATGACAAGTTGCCCAACCTATCTCTGCATCGCAGCTGATGCAGAGATAGCCATGCCGTTGCCCTCCACCATGGAAATCGTTGAATTTGCCGGCCCCCATCCCGCTGGCCTCCCGTCCACACACATGCATATGCTCGATCATGCTACTGAATCACGAATTCTCTGGCACATAGAGTATCAGGATGTCATTGGCATCGGTCACCTGTTAAGCACCGGGCAGTTACCTACGGAAAAAGTTATTGCTCTTGCCGGACCAGGGGTTGAGGAGCCAAAACTCATCAAAACCCGCTGGGGTGGAAACATCGCGGATATATGCAATAATCAGCTCATTGCTTCACCGACGCGAATCATCTCCGGCTCGGTTATCGATGGTCGGAAGATGGATGAGTTTCACCAGTATGTCGGCAGGTACCATAACCAGATATCCGTACTCCATGAAGGCAGCGGCAGGGGATTATTTAACTGGGGAGCCCCAGGCAGTGATCGCTTTTCCATCAAGCCTGCCTTCATTTCTGCTATGGATAGAACAAGAAAATTCGCGATGAACACCGCTCTTTGGGGTGGTGAACGGGCAATGTATCCAATAGATAGTTATGACAGGGTCATGCCGCTTGATATTGTACCGCTGGCGCTGCTTAAGAGCTTATCATCCGGTGATACGGAAAAAGCAAGAAATCTCGGTGCACTCGAACTGGTTGAGGATGATGTGGCATTACTTTCCTTCATTTGCCCAGGGAAAAGTAATTTTGCTCCCATATTGCGCCGCGTCCTCACCGAAATTGAACTTGAAGGTTAATGTGTTGAAAAACACTCCACATAAAGACAACGTTTATTACATGGCCATTGTATGAAAAAACTAGATGAATTTTTTCAAAAACTGGAACCTTTATTTCTCAAGGGTGGCAAACTGGAAAAATACTATCCACTCTATGAGGCGACGGATTCCTTCCTTTTTGGGGCAAGCGGCAAAACAAAGTCTGCTCCGCATGTTCGTGATGCCATCGACTACAAGCGCATAATGATCACGGTCATTGTCGCCTTGATCCCCTGCACTCTCATGGCAATGTGGAACACCGGCTATCAGGCCAACCTGGCCCTGGAAGCCATTGGTGTAGCTTCGCCAGCAGGCTGGCGGGGAAGCATCATGGCCCTGGTTGGCTGTTCTTCGGAGAGCTTCACCTCCAATTTTCTCCATGGAGCGCTGTACTTTCTCCCGGTTTATCTTGTTGTCGTGGTGGTGGGCAGTTTCTGGGAAGTGCTTTTTAACCTGGTCCGTGGTCATGAAATATCCGAAGCACTTCTGGTCACCAGTCTGCTTTTCCCCCTTACTTTGCCTGCTACCATCCCTCTCTGGCAGGCTGCGGTTGGTATCAGCTTTGGTGTTGTTATCGCCAAGGAGGTGTTTGGCGGTGTCGGTATGAATTGGATGAACCCCGCCCTCGCCTCTCGTGCATTTATTTATTTCGCCTATCCCGCTCAAATGTCGGGCAACGAAGTTTGGGTTGCTGCAGACGGCGTCAGCGCTGCAACTCCCCTTGCCCAGGTTAACGAAGCGGCGACCGCAAGCCAAGCCATGCAGAACGTCGATTTTACCTTTGCCGAAGCATTTATTGGCACCATCCCCGGCTCCATGGGCGAAACTTCGACGCTTGCCTGTCTGCTCGGAGCGGCCCTGCTTCTAGTCACTGGCGTGGCGTCATGGCGGATAATGCTGTCCATGCTCATCGGTGGATTGCTCGCCGCATCCGCTTTATTTTTCTTTGCCAGTCCGGAAAACCCGCTCAACGGTATACCGCCCCATTATCATATGGTGATGGGAGGTTTTGCTTTCGGTCTGGTCTTCATGGCAACCGATCCCGTATCAGCCGCTCACACTCCCCAGGGTCAGTTGATGTATGGTCTGCTGATCGGCTTACTCGCCATTCTCATCCGGGTGGCTAACCCGGCTTACCCGGAAGGGGTTATGCTGGCGATTATTCTAGGAAATGTTTTTGCTCCGCTGTTTGACTATTTTGTCATCCAGGCCAACGTAAAAAGAAGGATGCTACGTCATGGTTAATATAACCGCTGCCAAACCTTTCTACTCGGTCCTCGTTTTGGCCTTCTTCTGCTCCCTTATGGTGGCTGGGGCGGCTGTAGGTCTGCGTCCTCTACAGGAGGAAAACAAGGCCCTGGATATGAAAAAGAATATTCTACTTGCTGCCAATCTCTACGACTCGACAAAATCGACTGAACAACTTTTTGCTAACATCGAAACCCGGATGATTGAGCTGGCAAGCGGAGAGTTTGTAACCCTTGAAAACATCTCTCCCCAGGACTTCGATCAACGAAAAGCGGCCATGACCAGTGAAATGGGCTTATCGCTTGGTGACGATGAGGATATTGCCGGAATTGGCCGGGTTGAAAGATACTCTCTCGTCTACTTAGTCAAGTCGGATGACAAACTCGACCAGATAGTCCTACCCGTACGGGGTAAGGGACTCTGGTCAACACTCTACGGCTATATCGCTATAGAAGAAGATCTTACCACCATCAATGGCATCTCCTTTTACGAGCATGGCGAGACTCCCGGACTCGGAGGAGAAATAGAAAATCCCCGCTGGCAGGCAGGTTGGCATGATAAAAAGATCTACAATGAGGCTGACGAGGAGGTCATTCGCATTGGTGGTAAAATGGGCGATAAAGCAGAAGAACACTACGTAGACGGAATTTCCGGAGCCACTCTCACCACCGATGGCGTGGACGATATTATCACCTTCTGGTTCGGCGAAAACGGTTTCAAACCTTTTCTGAGCCAGCTGGAAGCCCAAGGAGGAAAAATAGATGGCTGAAACAAAGACTGAATTAATTGCCAGGTCGATCTTCAGGCGCAATCCCATTGCCCTTCTGGTTCTGGGCATCTGTTCCGCCCTTGCGGTTACAGGGCAAATGGCCACCGCGTTTGTGATGTCGATCTGCGTAATATTGGTGACGGGCTTTTCCAGCCTGATCATCTCCATTGTCCGCTTCCAGATACCCAATAGCGTTCGTATAGGTATCCAGATCACCGTTATTGCCACTCTGGTTATCATGGTTGATCAGTTCCTCAAGGCCTTTTATTACGATCTTTCCAAACAGCTTTCCATTTTCGTTGGCCTGATCATTACTAACTGTATTATCATGGGGCGTGCCGAGGGATATGCCATGAGCAACCCACCTATTCCCAGCTTTCTTGATGGCATCGGCAATGGCCTTGGCTATGGCTTTATCCTGATGACTGTGGCTTTCATCCGCGAGTTACTGGGTTTTGGTTCAATCTTCGGCATGGAAGTAATGAAGCTGACCACCAATGGCGGCTGGTATGTGCAAAACGGTATGCTGGTCCTGCCGGCCAGCGCCTTTTTTATCATTGCCTTGATCATCTGGATTCTGCGTACTCTCGATCCGGAACAACAGGAGACCGATTAATGGCACACCATTTTGACATAATAATCCGCTCCATATTCCTGGAAAATCTGCCACTGGCTTTTTTTCTGGGGATGTGTACTTTTCTGGCCATATCCAAACAGGTCAAAACGGCCGTTGGATTGGGCAGCGCCGTGCTCTTTCTTCAAGTGATCACCGTTCCCCTGAACAATCTTCTTCTCAATCATGTTCTCGAACCTGGAGCCTTTGCCTGGGCAGGCTTTCCCAACGTCGACTTAAGATTTCTGGGACTGCTCACCTATATTGCTATCATTGCTGCCACAGTCCAGGTTCTGGAGATGGTTCTCGATCGCTACATCCCTGTACTCTACAACACCTTGGGAATTTTTCTGCCACTGCTGACGGTCAATTGCGCCATTCTCGGTGCCTCTTTATTCATGGTGGAGCGTGATTATACTTTTACTGAGAGTACGGCGTATGGATTCGGTGCCGGAGCCGGTTTTTTCCTGGCAGTTGTGGCTCTTGCCGGCATTCGGGAAAGACTGGAATACGCCAACCCGCCGGCGGGTCTGCGCGGACTTGGATTGACCTTTATCACCGCAGGGCTGATGGCTATGGCATTTATGGGACTTGCCGGATTTTAACTCTTCAGATTGATGGAGCTGTAGAATGGATGAAATATTATTCGGAGTAGGTTGTTTTCTCGTCATCCAGTTTATTTTGGTTACGCTGATAACCGTTGCCAAAAAAACAATGGTTCCCGATGGCGAGATAAAAATAGAAATAAATGAAGATAAGGAAGTAATAACCTCACCCGGGGGAAAGCTTCTAACCGCTTTAGCTGATCAGGAAATCTATCTCCCTTCAGCCTGCGGTGGCGGTGGTAGTTGTGCCCAATGCCTAGCCACTGTTGAATCTGGTGGTGGTGCGATATTGCCTACCGAAAAATCAAAGATAAATAATCGCGATGCCCGCAAGGGTGTGCGCCTGGCCTGTCAAGTCCCGGTGAAACGCGATATGAAAATAAAAGTCGATCCTGAGGTCCTGGAAACCCGCAAGTGGACGTGCCGAGTCAAGTCAAATAAAAACGTCTCCACCTTTATTAAAGAACTCGTGCTTGAGGTTCCAGAAGGTGAAGCGGTTGATTTCAAATCGGGCGGCTACATTCAAATTGAAGTGCCGCCCCATACCATTGATTATGCTAATTTTGAGATTGACGAGCGCTTTCTCAATGACTAGACTAAGTTCAAAATGTTCCAGTACAAGTCGCATGTCCATACCCCGGTAACCAGAGCCTATTCTATGGCCAACTATCCGGGAGAAAAAGACATTATTATGCTTAATGTCAGGATCGCGACACCGCCTCCCAATGTTGATGAGGATAACATCCCTCCGGGACAGGTTTCATCATATATTTTCAATCTCAAGGAGGGCGACGAAGTCGTCATATCGGGGCCATACGGTGAGTTCTACCTCGAATATAGCGATGCCGAAATGGTATTCATCGGCGGTGGTGCTGGCATGGCACCGCTAAGAAGCCATCTCTTTCAGCTATTCAAGGCCGATAATACCAAGCGTAAAGTGTCTTTCTGGTATGGCGCCAGGAGTAAAAAAGAGTTGTTTTATATAGACGAATTTGAAGAGCTGGAAAAAGAGCATGACAATTTTTCCCTCCACGTAGCCCTTTCCGATCCGCAACCTGAGGATGACTGGGAGGGAGATACCGGCTTCATACATTTAGTTCTCTATGATAAATATCTCAAGGATCACCCTGCCCCCGAAGATATCAAATATTATATGTGTGGACCGCCGATGATGACCGTCTCCGTTTTGGAAATGCTCGATAACCTTGGAGTAGAGCGGGAAAACATCCGCTACGATGATTTTGGCGGATAATAACTGGAGGTACAATGACTGCATTTCTCACAACTTCCATAATTACATTCTTGCTGTTCGCCCTTGCTGTTCTCATCATTAACTTCTGCAAGGCACGGGCAGCAACGAATACCAAGCACGAACTCACCGGTATGTGCCATCGCAGCGGCGGAGCATGCTGCAGCAGTATCGCCAATCTCAACAATACCACATCGTGTTCAAAGGTAATAAAAAGCAAGGGAGAAGATAACAACATTCACGCAGGCTGACCATGGAGGAGTAGAAGATGATTGTCGGAATACTCAAAGAAATCAAGACAGCTGAACATCGTGTTTGTATGACACCCGCCGGGGTGGAAGTAATGCGGCAAAACGGTCACCAGGTGCTTGTAGAGCATGACGCCGGGGCCGGTAGCGGTTTTGCCAATGAAGGCTACATTAAAGCTGGTGCTGAAATAATAAATTCGCCAGAAGAAATCTACAGCCGTGCTGACATGGTTATGCATGTCAAAGAACCTCAGCCTTCCGAATACCCTCTTATTCGTGAAAATCAGATCGTTTTCACCTATCTTCACCTTGCTGCCGAACAGAAGCTGACTGAAGCGCTGGTTGAAGCAAAATCAATCAATATAGCCTATGAAACCATCCAAAAAGCCGACGGCTCCCTTCCCCTACTGACCCCCATGAGTGAAGTAGCCGGCCGCATGGCAGCTCAGGAAGGTGCCAAGTACCTTGAGCTTCATCAGGGCGGCAGCGGTGTGCTTCTCGGTGGCGTTCCCGGTGTTGCGCCAGGCAATGTAGTGGTCATCGGTGGCGGAATTGTCGGCATCAATGCTGCACGAATGGCTTGCGGTCTGGGTGCCAAAGTATATCTGCTTGACACCAACCTGGATCGGCTCCGCTACCTTAGCGAAGTTATGCCCAGCAACTGTATACCATTGATGAGCAACCCGCCGACAATAAGGGAGCTTCTGCGCTCGGCTGATCTTGTCATTGGTGCAGTGCTAATCCCCGGCGCCAAAGCACCCAAGCTGCTCACCCGTGATATGCTGGGAGTAATGAAACCCGGATCTGTAATCGTTGATGTAGCCATAGATCAGGGCGGCTGCTTTGAGACATCAAAACCAACAACACATACCGAGCCAACCTACATAGTGGACGGCATTGTTCATTATTGTGTTGCCAATATGCCCGGAGCTGTAGCAAAAACCTCCACCATGGCACTCACCAACGCGACCTTGCCATATGCTGTCCAACTGGCCAATTTGGGCTGGAAAAAGGCCTGCCAGGACAATCCCGAAATTACCCCTGGGGTCAATGTTGCAGAAGGCAAGATAACATATCGGGGTGTTGCAGAGGCATTCGACATGGAGTACACCGATATTAAGACCTTGATTTAACGGGGATCCATTGTTCACCAATCCATTGTCCCGCCGGGAATCAACATCTCCGGCGGGAATTTCTTGCTCTCAGCCTTTTACTCCTGCAGATAGTTGCAACCAACACATCATTGACAAATGACCAGGACTTCCCCAAAGAAAATAGAGGAATATAAGGGTTTCGAACAGGGTCCCATTCGTCCTCCCAGTGAAGCTTCTTCCCTGCTTATTCGGGTCACTCGCAATTGTCCCTGGAATCGCTGTACATTCTGTCCGGTCTATAAAGGCAGCTCGTTCTCGCTCCGCCCTGTTGAACATGTGCTTCGCGATATAGATACAGTCCATCATTTCATAACTCTTCTTCAGGAAAAGTCTGCCGACATCGGTGCAGATCTCTCCGCTCTGGCCAAAGACCTTGATCATGGCGACCATATGGCACTGAACGCTGCCATCAACTGGATGCGTTCCGGCATGCGCTCAATTTTTCTGCAAGATGCCAACAGCCTTGTCATCAAGCCAGATGATCTTATCACCATCCTCAAACATCTGCAGGGTTATTTTCCTCAGACGGAGCGCATCACCTCCTATGCCAGATCCCATACCATCTGTCGGATCAAGGATGAGAAATTGGCAGAAATGCGGACAGCAGGACTGAATCGAATTCATATTGGTATGGAATCAGGCTCGGACAAGGTCCTGAAGCTGGTGAAAAAAGGCTCCACGCAAAAGGATCATATCAATGCAGGACTCAAGGTTCGTAAAGCGGGGATGGAACTGTCGGAATATGTCATGCCAGGTCTTGGCGGCCGCGAATTGTCCCGGGATCATGCCTTGGAGACGGCTGCAGCTCTCAATGGAATTAATCCTGAGTTCATCAGACTGCGTAGCCTGGCCATTCCCAACCATGTTGAACTGTTTGAAAAATATAGTTCAGGAGAATTCACTAAACTCACCGACCGGGAAACTGCTGAGGAGATCCTGCTCTTTCTGGAGCATCTCGAGGGAATCGAATCAACTTTGAAAAGTGATCATATTCTCAATCTCTTTGAAGAAATTGAAGGTAAGCTCCCCGAGGACAAGGACAAAATGACAGGGGTCATCTCCACATTTCTAGCCCTGCCGGACCACGAGCAGATGCTCTATCAGGTTGGTCGCCGGACCGGTATTTTTCGATTATTAGCTGATCTTCAAGACCCAGCAAGAAGGACGCAGGCCGAATCGACCTGCGACCGTTTCAATATAACCCCGGAAAACGTTGACGGAGCAATTGAGGAGTTGATGAAGCGCTTTATCTAAGCCGTTCTCCGGATCACCTGCCAGCTACTCTTTGTCCCTTTCATCTATATGTCTCTCCCCTTGTCTAGAGTCGCCAGTACATGACTGGAGATATCACCGATTTCTAAACAGATAATCTAAGTTAGCCTGGATTAGGAGCCCTGCCAGAGAAGGAAGGAAGTCAGGAATGAATCGATGTCACCATCGAGTACACTGTCCACATTACCGCTTTCATGATTGGTACGGTGATCCTTGACCATGCGGTAGGGTTGTAAAACGTAGGAACGTATCTGGCTTCCCCAGCCAATTTCCATCTTGTCTCCGTGGATACCTTCCTGTTCCTCTGCCTGCCGTTCTTTTTCGAGCTCATACAGGCGGGCTGCCAGCATCTTCATAGCCATATCCTTGTTACGGTGTTGAGACCGCTCATTCTGGCACTGCACCACGATGCCGGTTGGCAGATGGGTGATACGGATTGCCGAGTCGGTCTTGTTGACATGCTGCCCCCCGGCTCCGCTGGCTCGATAGGTATCGATACGCAGATCCTTATCGTCGATGTCCACCTTGACGTTATCATCAAGCTCCGGCATAACCATGACCGAAGCGAATGAAGTATGGCGACGACCGCTGGCATCAAAAGGTGAAATGCGGACCAGCCGATGAATTCCAACCTCAGAGCGGAGATAGCCAAAAGCATATCGTCCCTTGACCATGATGGTAACACTTTTCGTGCCGGCCTCATCTCCTGGCAGATGGTCGAGAATATCGGTTTTGAATCCCTTGTTCTCCGCCCAACGCAGATACATCCGCATCAGGATTTCAACCCAATCCTGGGCCTCGGTACCACCCGCCCCGGCATTCATGGTAATTATGGCATTACCATTATCATGCTCGCCGCTGAACATGCACTCCAGTTCAGCAACAGCGATATTTTTTTCCAAAACAACCAGGCTTTCGGCAACCTCAGCCTCACTGTCCGAATCGTTTTCCTCGACAGCCATCTCCAGGAGCAGTTCGATCTCCTCAAGCTCAGCCCACTTTTTCTCCCATCCTTTTATGGTATCCTGCAGCGTACCATGGGCCTTTTGTATTTTCTGAGCTGCTTCCACATCACTCCAGAAATCCGGTGCCAGTGTCTGCTGCTCAAGCCGTTCAAGTTCTTCCTTTTTGTTGTCTAAGTCAAAGATGCTCCTTCAAGGCAAACATCCTTGTACGAAGATCCGCGATTTTCTGTTTTAAGACAGCTGCTCCACTCTCGGTTGACATGTTTTCCCTCATATATATGCGTTAACTCTTACTATCAGTTACTATCTATTGGCAATTAGCGATGAATATTATCTCAAATATTGCGCAAGCTCTTTTATCATATGGTGATACATTGATGTATCTTTTTTTTTGGCCTTCTTCAAATCTTACCCATTATTTCTAGCGGTTGAAATACCTTTTTGCTGAATTCGACCGATAATCCTGCTGTAGAGATACTTGGTAAATTAAACTGTAACCACCAGGCACTTTATAAACCGCGGCGCCTTATACAGACTCCTCCTGCAATGACCGTCAACAAGAAGCATAGTGGTCCAAAAAAGTAGCCGTACCGGCTGTAAAAACTGATTTCTTCGACGAGTTTGACCGGCATGCTCTCCGCCCAGTCGACAAAAATTGGGGATGACTTCAGCACTCTACCCAGAGGATCGACAAACCCGGAAATTCCTGTATTTGCTGCCCGCACCAGGCTTCGGCGACTCTCAATGGATCGTAGAACACTCATGGCCATGCTGTGCACTGGTGCACTTGACCTGCCATACCAAGCATCGTTGGTGAGATTGACCAGAACATTTGCCCCGGCATCAACCCATTTTCTGGTTATATCTGGAAATATCGATTCAAAACAGATGAGGATGCCACAGCGAGCCTTTCCGGACAGCAAAGGTTTTTCAACTTTACCTGGACTGAAATCACCAACTGCCTCTACCAGCGGGGCAAGAAAAAACAAGAGCTTTTTCAGCGGTACATACTCTCCGAATGGAACTAAATGTGACTTGAAATAGAGGGACGGTTGCTCCCCGTCTGGGAAAATGAGCATGGCCGCATTGAAAAAATTAACTATCTGCTTTTCCGCATCTTCTATTTCAAACCAGGGTGAACCGGTAAGCAGACTTATGTTACCAGCGAAGGCCAGCCGGGGCAGTGCAT
>JASJDT010000207.1 GCA_030065655.1 Desulfocapsaceae bacterium
TACTTGTGCAGACAATACTCGTCATACATTTTATTACCTTCGTGTGCGGAAAAGTTGTGCATATAAGTACTGACTTTTGGCTAACCTTTGGCCTATTAGCAAAATTAATCTAACCATAACTTCGTAACTGCCTAAAGGTAGGTTCATTCCTTGACCTTTTTATTCTTTCCATGCTAATCAGAAGATATAGGAGAACGCATTAACATTTCCTATCTTCATATTTGTACAATTTATATCGATTCAAGCATTGGTGTCATATCAATAGATTATCGACGTTTTAGATCGCCATAATTATTGCCAAGGTATCTCATCTCTATACCGGGGTGTCCCAATGACTGAAATCAAAGCTCAACGAAAGCTTAGTGCTATTCTTAGCGCTGATGTCAAAGGCTATTCCAAACTTATGGCGGAAGATGATGAAACTACCGTCATTACGATCACAACTTACCGCCAAATCATAGCTGGACTCATAATTGAAAATGAAGGAAGGGTTGTTGATGCTCTAGGTGACAATATCCTTGCAGTATTTAGTAGTGCCCTTAACGCCGTGAATAGTGCAATAGCCATTCAAACCCGACTCAGGATTGAAAACGAAAAACTACCCCAAAACCGTCGCATGCAATTCCGTATAGGCATAAACTTAGGAGATATATTGCACCAAGATGACACAATTTACGGTAATGGCGTTAATGTAGCTGCCAGAATAGAGAGTCTTACCGAACCGGGCGGCATCTGTGTCTCAAGAGGGGTATATGATCAGGTTAAAAAAAATATTCGCAAGAGCTTTAAATATTTGGGTGACCATAAAGTTAAAAATATTACTGAGCCGGTAAGGATATATAGCATCCTCATGGAACCAGAGTTTAAAGGAAAAGTGCTCGGCGAGACCGAATCTATATTCCGTTTTAGTAGACGGAAACACTATATTTACCTAGCTTCTGCTTTACTCATAATGATATGTGCAATCACTATCGCCTACTATTTCAAGCAATCCCCGAATATTGAACCTGCAGCAGTAGAGAAAATGGCATATCCTCTGCCGGATAAGCCGTCCATTGCTGTTTTACCATTTGAGAACTTAAGCGACGATACAAGCCAGGAATACTTTAGTGACGGGATAACTGAGCATATTATCACATCATTAGCAAAAGTACCTTATCTTTTTGTAATTGCTAGGAATTCTACATATGTGTACAAGAACAAATTTACAAAAGTCCAGCATATAGCTGAGGAACTAGGGGTTAGATACATATTGGAGGGGAGCGTCCAGCGCTACGAAGACAAGGTGAGGATAACGGCCCAGCTCATTGATGCTACTGAAGGATATCATATCTGGGCAGATAGCTTTGATAGGAAAATGGATGATGTCTTCAACCTGCAAGATGAGCTTGCCATGAAGATAATGGCTGAGCTACAGGTAAAACTTACCGTTGAAGAATTGGGCAGATTATCGGCAATAAAAACTAAAAATATAAAAGCCTACGAGAAATATCTCGAAGGTTATGAAATATATCAACGTAGAACGGAAGCTTACAGCCAACAGGCCAGAGCACTCGCTGAGGAGGCCATGGCTCTGGACCCAGACTATGGAGCACCCTATATCCTGCTGGCTCGAACCTACCTGGACGATGTCTGGTACTATAAAGGCAAAACAAAAGAATCTTTAAATATTGCTGAAAATCTAATCAACAAAGCTATTGAATTGGCAGGTCAAAACAGCATGACGCATCAAATACTAGGGAGTGTATATTACCTCAGAAGAGAATATGATGAGGCAATTGCAGAGTGTGCACAGGCACTAAAGCTCAGTCCCAACTCAGCCGAAGCGAATTATTATTATGGTCACGCTCTACGCTGGGCTGGACGTTTTGATGAAGCAATACCAGCATTTGAAAAAGCCATCAGACTCAATCCCGTTACTCCCTTAAAATACATCAATAACCTTGCCTGGGCGCATGCTTACAATGGCAACGAAGCAAAGGCAATTGAGCTATGGAACCAAGCGATAAACAGAAATCCTGATTATTTTTTCGCTTATCTAGGGCTTGCCATGGCATATCAGCTCAGTGGCGATGAGGAAAGCGCAAAAAAGGCAGCAACTGAGGTACTGCGGATTAAACCAAACATCACCATAACGAAGATAGAAAAGGGTCCAGCTACCCGAGGAATAGACCGGGATCGAATACATGCGGCCATGCATAAAGCAGGGATCCCTAAATAACCTGTTTTTTCAAAACATGATTCTGTTATTGGCTGTGATCCTCTTTGGGAAGCATTCAATAATCAACCACTTTTAAGAACAGATCAAACTCTTTTGTAGAGCATCAGGTGACAAGCAATCAGGAACCTGAATCAGTGAGTCGGGATGAATAACAAGGTTCGGACCAAGTTCAAGATAGGGGAATCGTGGCCGGCATCGGAGTGACCCTTCTTTATATTTCATAAGAACCAGCCACCTCAGTGAACAGACGGTATATGAGGAGAGGAATTTTGAGGGGCCCAAAGCCTTCTTGCAACCCTCTGTTTGGCTCTTGTTAGAGTACCTTCCCCGACTATTCGTTGAAATCATTTCTATAGAGATTTCTGGTTAATCAGGGAGCCCCGCTTTGCGCAACAGCTCCTTTCTGTGTTCTACTATTGCCGGATCTTTGAATGGATTGGCTTTTGCCCATCCTTCGACTGTGAATTGTGGGTTTACTCTAAGAACCTCCGCGGCTGCTTTTTTCGCCTCTTGCATGCGACCTAAATCGCTGTATATCATAGCAAGTCTGGGGTGCGGGTAGATACTGTCAGGCGTTCGTTCAACCGCTTTTTTTAAGGTTTCGATGGCTTTCTCATGCTGTCCGGTCAGGTGATAGGCTAACCCCAGATGATAATAGTACCATGCCGGGTAGACGGGGCTAAGCCGCATCGCTTCCTTGAAATGCTCGATCGCTTCGTGGGACCTCCCAAGATAATTTAATTGAACCGCTCGTCTTGAGTGAAAATCGGTGGTGGACGGAGCGTTAATTTGAGCTTTTTGGAGATATTCCTCCGCTTTGTCAAAGTCTCGTTTAAGCAGGTAAAGAAGACAGAGAATAGAATGGGCACCCCAATATGTATCATCAATGGCAAGTGCTTTATTGGCAGACTCAACTGCCTGATCAAAAGATTTCTTGCGTGGGTTATTCCAACCATGCCGGGCATCCATAAAATAAGTCCAGGCTAACCCATAAAATGCCGGTAAATAGTCGGGATCGAGATAGAGTGCTTTTCTATATAGCTCGCGGGCTCGAACCATACTTTCTTTTGTATGGCGCATGAAGATCTCTGTTGCGAGTAACTGCGTCGACCAAACCTCAAGATTGTCTGTGTAGCGTGACAAGGCACGTGCACGCTCTCCCTCTGTCAATTCGACGGCCAACTCAGTAGCAACCTTAAAAATGATTTCATCCTTGAGTTTGAAAATACCCTCAAATTTGCGATCATAACGCTCACTCCACAAATGATATCCTGTAAGCGCATCAATGAATTGGACGTTCACCCTTATCTGATCACCTGACTTCTGAATGCTGCCCTCGAGGACATAGCGAACGCCCAGGTCTTCGGCTACTTTTTTCACATTCACCGGTTTACCTTTATAAGTAAAGCTCGATTGACGTGAAATAACGAATATACGGGGTATCTTGGCTATTGAAGTAATCAGATCTTCGGTGAAACCGTCGCATAAATAGTCCTGGTTGGCATCACCGCTCATATTATTGAAAGGAAGCACGGCAATGGATGGTTTCTCCGGTAACGGAAATGCCATATCTTCGATGGATGCCGGTTCAAATTCTGGGGCTATGGTTATATGAAATACCTGGTATCCAGCCAGAATCAAAATGACAGCCGCTATAATAAGAGTAGCCCGGGTTCCCGGTTTCAATAAAGGTTTTGGTTCATCGCCAATTACTTTTCCTGCATCCTTTGTATCCGTAAGCACTTTGTACACTCGCACCGGATCTTTAATATTTTTTACGACGTGCTCACCAATGTATTCATATCCAAGTTTGAGCTTATTTCTAACATGATCATAAGCACCTCTTGAAATACAGATTCCGCCGGGGTCGGCCAAACCTTCAATACGGGCAGCTATATTGACACCCTCTCCATAAAGGCTTCCCCCGTCCTGTACAACATCACCTATGTTGACTCCGATACGGAATTCAAGTTTTTTGTCATTGGGGATATCCGTATTCTTTTGTTTCAAAATCTTTTGGATTTCGACCGCGCTCTGAACTGCATTTACAATGCTTGAAAATTCCGCAAGCAGGTTGTCACCGGGCGCGTCAACGACTCGTCCGGAATACTCACCAATAATTCCTGTCATGATGTTCCGGTATTCTTTCAATGTTCTGATGGTATAGGATTCATCATCAGACATGAGACGGCTGTAGCCTTTGACATCGGCACTGAGGATAGCCCGAAGCTTTCTTGTAACCTTTTGATCGTCTGTCATTTGAATACCCCGACTATTCGTTGAAAATACCTTTAGAGAGATTTCTGGCTAATCAGGGAGCCCGGCTTTGCGCAATAACTCCTTTCGGTAATCTACTATGGCCGGATCTTTGAATGGATTGGCTTTTGCCCATCCTTCAACTGTGAATTCAGGGTTTACCCTGAGAACCTCCGCGGCCTGTTTTCTCGCCTCTTGCAAGCGACCTAAATCGCTATAAATCATAACAAGTCTAGGGTGCGGATATATATCATTTGGTGTTCGCTCAACCGCTTTTATTAAGGTTTCGATGGCCTTATCATGCTGTCCGATTAAATGATAGGATAACCCCAGATGATAAAGGTACCATGGAGGGTAGAAGGGGCTGAGCCGCATTGCTTCCTGGAAATGCTTGATCGCTTCATGGGGCTTCCCGAGATAATTTAATTGAAACGCCCGTATTGAATGAAAATCACTGGTGGTCGGAGCGTGATGGCCCGCTTTTTTGAAATATTCTTCCGCTTTCTCAAATTCGCGTTTCACCAAATGAATTGTGCAGAGCATAGAATAGGCTCCCCAATATGTATCATCAATGGCGATTGCTTTATTGGCAGACGCAACTGCTTTATCAATGGATTTCTTGCGTGAGTTACTCCAGCCATGCCGAGCATCCATAAAATGAGTCCAGGCTAAACCATATAATGCAGGCAAATACTCAGGATCGAGACTAAGTGCTTTTGTGTAAAGCTCGCGCGCTCGATTGTTACTTTCTTTTTTATGGAGCTTCAAAGTCTTTGTTGCAAGTAACTGCGTCGACCAAACCTCGAAATTGTCTGTATAGCGCGATAAAGCACGCGCACGCTCTCCCTCTGTCAGTTCAACAGCCAACTCAGTAGCAACCTTAAAAATGATTTCATCTTTGAGCCTAAAAATATCTTCTAAATTGCGATCATAGCGCTCACTCCACAAATGATATTCTGTAAGGGCATCAATCAACTGAACGTTAACCCTTATTTGATCGCCAGACTTCTGAATGCTGCCCTCGAGGACGTAGCGAACGCCCAAGTCTTCGGCCACCGTTTTTACATCCACAGGTTTACCTTTATAGGTAAAGACCGATTTGCGTGAAATTACGAATATACGGGGTATCTTTGCTATTGAAGTAATCAGATCTTCGGTGAAACCGTCGCCTAAATGGTCCTGGTTGGCATCTCCACTCATATTGTCAAAGGGAAGCACGGCGATGGATGGTTTATCCGGCATTGGGTATGCCATATTTTCGACCGATGCCGGTTGAATTTCAGGAGCAATGGTTTGATGAAACACCTGGTATCCAATCAGAATCAAAATGACAGCCGATATAATCCCTATAGCCCAGGTACCCTGTTTCAGTGAAGGTTTTGGTCCATCGCCAATTATTATTCCAGCATCTTTTTCTGCAATCAATACCTTATAAACCCTGACGGGATCTTTGATGTTTTTTACCGCGTGTTCACCAATGTAGGCATAACCCAGCCGCAATTTGTTTTTGACGTGGTCAAAGGCATTTCTTGATATACACACACCGCCGGGATCTGCCAGACTCTCGATGCGGGCGGCAATATTGACGCCTTCTCCGTAAAAACTACCTCCGTCCTGAACAACGTCTCCGATATTGATGCCTATACGAAACTCTAGTTTT
>JASJDT010000030.1 GCA_030065655.1 Desulfocapsaceae bacterium
TTTTGGAGGCTGTGGCCGATGAGAACACCGAAGATCCTATTGGCAATCATCATCGGAGCGGCTATAGCTGAGCGAATGTCGAGCTCTCCCATCAACGAGGTCACTTCAAATCGATCTTCCAGGTGAAAATCCACGACCGTTTCAACCTGTCCATTCTCAAGAGCCAGACTGGGGAGACCCTGCCCTTCGTGCAAAACAAAGGTATTAACCATCTCTTGGGAGAAACCATCGGTTGCCTTTAACAGGAGTTTCTGCTCTTCCTTATCTTCAAGAAGAAGCAGGGTCGAATAATCCAGGTGTAATATTTCCCGGGTGAGAGATGTCGTAAGGGTATACACTCCCTCCAGTTCGGTCGTCGAGGCAAGCTGCGTTGAAAAAAGCTCGATCTGGTTAAGTGCAGAAACTATGGTGAATTCGTTATTTTCTCTATTTTCTTTTTTCATACATCCTTCTGCATGGACAATTAACTGCCCATGAATATGCTTAGCCACTTACTTAGAAACACTCATAATAATATAAGATATGTAAAGATTTTTTCACCATCCCACACCATCAGTACCCAGTGATTGCAAAGACCTGGAGTTGCATTAAATAATAATCAACACAACATTCTCGGTACAGATTCGCTGAGGAAAACAGGAAATTGGCCGCAAACAAAAGCAATATCCTGACTTTCATCAGAAAATATTGTATCCTCGAAAAAAATAAAGCACAAGTGATCACTCTTGCTAAGCAATGTCTCAAAGAAACAGACGGCATTGCCGGTTGCCATGGAAATAGAGTATCAAAGCAAACCATGTCAAAGGGTGTCATTTATCCCCTTTATTTCTCCAACATCCTGCTAATACAGCAAGGAGCAAGTTACTTATCGACGTAAGAGTTCACCATAAAATCGGAGAGTCCAATAATGACATTAGATTGGCTTAATGAACAGATCAGCCAATATGGTATTCCTGCCGGCATGGCCGAAATTGTCACCCTTTTCATCTTTTTTCTGTTTGTCTCATTCTTTGCCGTAATCGCGACTGCTGCGCTACGAAAAACGATTGTGGCCTTTATCATTCGTTGGATTGAGAAAAAATATCAATGGGGTGCACCGCTGGTGCATAATAATTTCTTCATCCGGATTAGCTGGTTTGTCCCTCTGGCAATATTTTCAAACGCCATTGATTCGATGCTTGACCAAAGTGGAGCAGCGCATTTGTTAGCTCAACGCCTGATCATGTCCTGTTTTGTCATCGTTGCTGTACTGAGTGCCAGCTCTTTGCTGTCTTCGATGCTGGGCATTGAGAGTCTCACTCGCAAAACTAAACGATCCATGTTGCAGGGCTACGTGGATGGTCTCAAGATCGTCAGCTATGTACTGGGAGCCATTTTTATCATTTCAATTTTCACTGGACGCTCACCATGGGGTGTGCTCTCTATTCTTGGTGGTCTGACCGCCGTTATTCTGCTGATATTCAAAGATACCATCCTTGGCTTCGTCGCATCCCTGCAAATCGGTGCGCTTGACCTGGTGAGGGTCGGTGACTGGATAGAAATGCCTCAGTATGGGGCTGACGGAGATGTCATTTCCATTTCAATCCACACCGTCAAAGTACAGAACTTTGACAAAACTATTACCACCATTCCCACTTACGCCATGGTTTCATCGTCATTTAAAAACTGGCGCGGCATGCAGGAATCACAGGGCAGAAGAATAAAACGGCCTTTACTCATTGACCTGCATTCCATCCGGTTTTGCGATGAGGAGATGCTCAGCAGATGTAAAGAGATTGAAATACTCAAAGAATATCTTGAGAACAAAGAAAAAGAAATAGAGGCCTATAATGCGACTCATTTCCCAAAGGCTTCGACACCGCTGAGTGGACGGAGGCAAACAAATGTAGGTGTTTTCAGGGCATATATTGTTGCCTATTTGAAAAAAAATGCAAATATCAACCCAGATATGACCTTTCTGGTCAGGCAGCTCCCTCCCACAGATCACGGCCTGCCCATTGAAGTCTATGTCTTCTCGAAGGATCAGAAGTGGGCAAATTACGAGGCAATTCAGGCCGACATTTTTGACCATCTACTCGCTGCTGCACCGGAGTTCGGTCTGCGCCTGTTCCAGCTGCCCAGTGGCTATGACCTGCGCAGTCTCAGTTTGATGCCAGCGGTTGATGGCAGCGTTATGAAGGACTGAAGCTATCACTGACGCCCCTGCTATATTACCAGATAGATGGCAGGAGCCGCTTCATGCAAAAAAACCGCGATTAAATACTCTGCTCGGAAATTATTTGAAATCCACCGCTACCGCAGGCGGCTGAGTCCTGCTGGACATACTCCACCGTAATCTTCTGGCAATATTGTATTAAAGCGGTATCGATAATTACCTCAAGATCATCGAAATTGTATACGGTGTCCGTATCGAGTTTATCATCCACCAGAACCCCGAGTGAAGGGCCGCTGGAACTGCCGGAAACAATCCCAATGCGCACCCAACTCTCTGGTGCCCTTCTTCCCTTGAATTCCTTAAGCTGTTGAATAGCCTCTTTGGATATGTCAAGCATGATCAATCTCCATCGTATCCTCATTTTCTGCGTAATATCGGTTTACCACCGAGATTTCACATGGTAATTGCAGCATCTGCTGGTTGCACAGTAAAAACAATAATCGTTTTGTGCAATATTCTCATTTCCAAGTTTCCCTGAAATGTTAACCAGGTTCGGGCAAAGACTCTACTTCAGCGACAGTTCCATAAGCAGATGGTATTGATCAAGTTAATATTACGTTGTCCCTCGGAATTATCTTGTTTCGATCAATAAAAGTTAATACATTGAGTGCTTCAAACAGTTCACACCACTTAAACAGGAGGGATACATGGACAATTTTGAGTTTTCTATTCAAATGGAGAAAGATGCCGAGGCACTTTATCGCAAGATGGCAGAAAATGCTCCGGCCGAGGGAGTAAAAAAAGTTTTGCTGATGTTGGCAGAAGATGAAGTACGCCATCGTGTTGCTATTGAGCAGTTGCAGAAGAAAATGGCTGTGGAGCCGGCAAAAGGCTCTGCACTGGACATAAAAACTGTCTTCGACGAAATGAAACAGGACAGTTCCATAACCGATATCAGCGTCGATGCTGTCGATGACTATGAGAAAGCAGTGGAAATTGAACAGCGCGGGCTAAAATTCTACAAAGAAAAATTCGAGGAATCAGACGATCCAGCCGACAAGAAGCTTTTTGAAGTGCTCATGCGTCAGGAAAGTTATCATCTGCATACCACCAAGAATTTGCTCGACATGGTGCGCCGCCCGGAATGGTGGGTGGAAAATGCGGAATTCGACCCGCATGACTCAGACAGCTACTAACTAGTTTACATCCGAGAACTATGCATTTTGGTTGAGATCAAGGCATGCGAAAAATTTTACCGCAGGCGTCCTAAAAGAAGTGCCCTTGGGGTGCATATAGTGGATATCTCGGAGTCTCGCTCCGCTCGCTTACCGGAGGATAAAATTTTGGGCATAACGAAGATATCATCCACAAGGGCAGTTTTAGGATGGGACCTAACCAAAATGTGTTGTTTGTTCAGCTGTTAACAGGCGTAAAGACGCGGGCAGACTCGATGCTGCCCGTTTCTTTATATATCTCACCGTGGCAAATAACCTTCCGCTTCGATGGTCGGTAAAAGCTAACGAGCTTTTCCACATTGCCAGCAATGGGTGAATTGGCTCTCAAGTATCTCACCACAGGCTGAGCAGTTCCACTTTTCCTTGGCAGCAAGTTCACCAGCGTTTGCCGCTTCATATTGCTGAATAATACGACGGGCATCCTCGTATCTTCTTTCATCAACGACCCATACGGAGGGTGCCGTCTCTATGGTGAGCGGCAGCTCCCCCCGAGCCCCAAAAAGTGTATCCCCTCTCACCTCACACTCAATCCCATTTGTTTCAAGTATACCCTTGACCATGTGGGCTTCGGTTGGATGCTCAGCGGAATATATCTGGCGCATATAGATACTCTAGCCTCCTGCTTCTCACTCCTTAACCGCTACTGGCCTGATAAGAACGATGGTCATCTGATGACAATGGTACCGGCGACCTGAAGCTGACCGTCTTCTTTTCTCTCGACCACAACCATTTCTCCAGATTGAGGGAAAACACCGGTAAGTGCAGTGATATTTACCTGATGGCTGACCAGTACCAATGGTGCTGCTCCAATGTCCTGTTCACCGAGCCAATCTCGTAACTCGCGTGTCTGGGACTCTTCCTTCTCAAAATCTCTGAAAAAGGAGTTCAGCGCAGGCAATTCGTTCACCTCTCCAAACCCCAGCAGCTTGGCGGTATCGAGACAACGGCACCACTGGCTGGTAAAGACCCGGGCATCGTCAATGCCGTGCGATTGGAGAAAGGCACCAATTCTTTCAGCCTGGTCCCGTCCTTCTGCGGAAAGATTGCGCTGGGTCGTACAATCAGTGAGATTGAAGTTGCTAGGATCTCCCGTCCCAGGCGCCAGGGCATGACGGAGAATGATGAAATGATTACCATCCTGCAGATTTTGCGTAATCAACTCTTCTTCTGAGGCAGCGGATACCGACACAAAAGACCATGAAACGATAGCCAGCATGATTAACGTTTTCAAAATATACATAGAGACTCCTTAACCTTTTCCCGTATTTCACAATCACTTGGAAAAGTAAGCATTTTGATGGCGCGAGGCCACCTCATCCAGCACATCTAATGTCTTCATGGCAACGGGAAAATACCTTTCGTTTCTGAAAATACTTGTCGTGGCTGGTGAAAAGAGATAAAGCAGTGAGGACTATGGCATACCAAACCGAGATCACATTCCCTCAATGTTTTCACCTTATCTAGCCCATGCTTACTGATAATCAGCTTCTCATTGTCGGCGGCACAACCCGAAATGTCGGTAAAACAGAATTTGTTTGCCGCTTAATTGAGAAGATCAGCCACGACTTCTCCGTCTATGGCTTGAAGGTCTCGGCAATCTTTCCGGACGAAGGTATCTATCATGGCGATCACTCAGATGATATGGTAACTCGGCAGGTGGTCGAAGAGACTCGGCTGGATACCAGCAAGGATACCTCAAGAATGCTGCGGGCCGGCGCACACCGCGTCTTTTATCTTCGCTCCGAAGATGATGGCATCCTTTCAGGTTACCAAGAATTTAGAAATAAGCTACCCCAGGATGCAATTGTCGTCTGCGAATCCAACGCCTTGGGTGAACACCTCAAAGCGGGTCTGCAAATTATCGTCACCAAAGAGGACGTACCAGTAAAAGCGCGTGCCCAGGCCCGCTTACAAGTTGCTGATCTTGTCGTGATTTCAGACGGTAATTCTGGTTTCAAAGAGCTTGAATGCATCGATTTTACACCACAAAAGAAATGGCATATCAAAAAGAGAGGTTGATCAAACACTCGGTAAGCCATTTCAGTTGCAACGTGCAACTGTTCCTGTAGGGACCGCTCCCTTCCTTCGAGTAATAAACCTAATCAGTTTCTCCTTGAGATCCCAAAATTCTTTTGACTGGGGAAGTAGCGCAAAGAGTTGATCAAAGAGTCCGGAATCATAAAAAAGTCGATAAGATATTGGAAAATTCAACTGATAGGTCCAACTGACCAGGATAAGTTTGAAGTCATTGGTCCAATGAATGTCTGAATAGAGACAAGGCCTACCCTGCCAAACATTTTCAAAAATTTGTTGGGTGTATTGGGTGGGGTGCGGGATAGCCTCCAGAGCGACGGTGGAATCGTTAGACTCACTGGAAAAATGATTCAGCATTACCCTGAAAATATCTATTTTGTCACTGTCTCGAACGATGTCACAAATGGTCCGCAAAGGCTCGGCAATATGGGACGGGATGGTATTTCTATTGTGTAGAGCAATGGCCGAAAGGATATCTCGGCGATGACTGTCGGGAATGAGATGGTGGACCCGGCTTTTCTTCAACACCTTGACGCCCAGGTGCCCGTGATTGACGGATTTACGATCGTTAAAAGTCTTATATTTTCGATATTGGCAAAATCTGCCAATATCATGATATAACGCTGCCAACAGCGTTGATTCAGCAGTATGCTTGCTGATGGGAGTGTCTGCCACGATCGCTTTGGCATTTTCAAGTACCTTTAGTGAGTGGTCTATCTTCAACTGAATGTGGTTGTTCTCCTTTGTTGAATCGCCTAGAAATCTCTCGGCATACTCAAGGAAGACAGCAGTGTGGTGGTCAGAATCTAGTACCATGGCATGTGTTCGGAACCAAATATTTGCTCTATTTCAGCAGAACTCCTGCTTCTTCTAGAGGCAGGAAGGATAATAGTGCCACTGACAATAACAGAAGAGTGGTAAGGGAATGTACATAATCAATTTTCCTGAAATTAATATTGGACAAAACAGACAAGTCGACCAGAAAATTCGTTTATGACTGAGCCTTTTGCAAAGGTAAGATTTTCACACTAAATCGAGGCATGCGAAAAATTTTACCACAGGCGCTCTGAAAGAAGTGCCCTTGGGGTACATATAATTGATATTTCGGAGTCTCACTACGTTCGCTTACCAGAGGATAAAATTTTGAGCATAACGCAGAGTTAGGGCCGGTAAACGTAGATGCCGAGAAGATATTATTGCAAATGGCTCGGCTGGTAGCTAACTTACGTTTACGACAATATCACCAGCTTGCACCCGCCCACCCGCAATGACTTTGGCGAATAGACCTTCGCGCGGCATAATACAATCGCCCGTCTTCTTTTTGATGGCGCAACCGTTATTGTGACACTCTTTTCCTATCTGGGTGATCTCCAGAACCACCTTTTCGCCAATCTTCAGCCGCTCACCTATTTTGATATTGCTGAGATCAATACCTCGGGTGATGATATTTTCGGCGAAGGCTCCGTTTTTCAAAGATGGCATGGATAGTTTAACCAGATCAATGGACTCGCCGGCCAAAAGAGAGACCTGTCGATGCCAGTCACCGGCATGGGCATCGGTTACTATGCCCCAATCTTCTTTAAGCTCGACCTTTTCCTGCCGCTTTTTTACAACGCCTTTTTTTTCACTGGTACATACAGCCTCGACATATGCCATGTTACCACTCCTCATACAGGTTCTCTTAAAAAATCGTAGTGAAATACATCGATCCGCTCGCCGGCCTGGATCTCCTGTCCAGGCTCAAGAATAATATAGCCATCGGCATGGGTAAGCGAGGTGAGCATGTGAGATCCCTGCTTGGCGGCATGACGTATACAGTGACCGCTGTTGGTCCGCCACTGCAGTTTCACCCTCATCATGTTAGGACGCTTCCCATTGTTTTTCATATGCTCAAGCGCCTCCGCCGAGACCATTGGCCAGCCAAAAGGCAAACCGTTCAGGGAGCTGATCAACGGTCTGACATAATGAATAAAACACATAAATGCCGAGACAGGATTACCGGGAAGACCGAAGAGCAATTTTTCATCCTTTCTCGCGAAGTAGAGAGGTTTGCCGGGCTTCTGCCAGATTCGCCAGAATAATGGTATATAGCCGGAATCGAGAGCAGCTTTTTTTACATGATCATGACGGCCCACGGATATACCTCCGCTACACAGGATGATATCTGCCCGAGTCTTGGCAATTGCCTTCTGTGTGACATCTTCATCATCGGAGACTCGGATACAGTGCACAACTTTACCGCCGGCATCCTCTATGGCTGCCTTGAGCATGATCATATTTGAATCTCGAATTTGATCTTCGGCTATATCCTCTCCTACGGCCACCAACTCAGAGCCGGTGATCAGAAGTGCCACCTCACATGGCTGGAATACGGAAACCCTGGCAACGCCAACGGAGGTAAGCAGTGCCGCACCGGCAGCGGTCAAACGGATACCCCGATGCAGTAAAACCTCACCCGTTGAAAACTCCTCTCCCAGGTATCTAACATCCTGGCCCTGTGCCTTTATGGTTTTGATAAATACCTGATCACCCTCTTCTACCGTATCCTCAACCCGTACCACACTATCGCAGCCGGAGGCGAGGACAGCCCCGGTACTGATCCGTATAGCCTCTTTCTCCCCGACAACTCCGTTAAACTGAGCGCCGGCCTGACTTTCTCCAACAATTTTCAAAGCCACCGGTGCTTCGGGAGTTGCCGCCAGTACATCCTGCCAGCGGACACCATAGCCATCCATGGCGGAGCTCGTATAGCGTGGCGAAGGTTCCGGTGCAACAACATCGGCGGCCAGATATCGGCCGATCCCAGCTTCCAAGGAACATTCATTTATTGAGGCTCTGGGGATATTTGCCCTTATAATCGCCAAAGCTTCCGAAATGGAAAGATAATCCTGATCTTGCACCTTTTGCTTGATGTTTTTTTCCATGGTTTTTCAGATCGTAGGGTTTGAAAAACTGCACTCGGAACTCTCTTGAATACCTGGTAAGACTCTTACAAAGGACATATCAGCTCAGCCACCTATGCCAGCCATGGATGGTTCAGAAAATCTTCCAGATTTCTTTTCGGCGGCATGACCATCACTTGCCCGACTCCGTACGCTACGTTTTAGAAGTTCAGCTATCTCCTCATCTTTACAGCCAGCCCGCAGCACCTCTCTTAGATCAAGCGTACCGTCATCGTAGAGGCAGGTCTTCAGGATTCCTGTGGGGGTGATACGCACTTTGTTGCAACTTCTGCAGAAATGTCTCGAGTTTCCCTCAATAACACCAAGCTTTCCCTGATAGCCAGGCAAAGTAAAGACTCGTGCCGTGGAAGGTATATCCGCATGCTCTTCAACCATTTCGGGGAAAATTTTTCGCAATCTGTCAAGTAGGTTACCGTTGTCCATTTTAGCAATGTGATCGGCACCGGAAAATGGCATTTTTTCAATGAATCGAACCGTCACCGAATCTTTTTTGCCGAGGCCGACAAGATCTGCAATCTCCGAATCCTTGGTATCCTCCATAACAACGCTGTTTACTTTGATGGGAATGTTTCTCTCAATGGCTCCGTGAAACGTTCGCATAACCTCGCTGAGTCGATCACGCCGAGTTATCTCTTTATACCTGGAACTATCCAGAGTATCGAGGCTGAGATTTAGCCCACTTATTCCCGCCTCCTTTAAATCATCCAGATAACCGGCAGCCTGCACACCATTTGTGGTGAGATAAAGGGAATCTATTCCCGATATAGCCCTGACCATTTTAATAAACGTGATTAGCCCTTGACGAGCAAAAGGTTCGCCTCCGGTGAGACGTACTTTATTTACTCCCAGACGGGCAAATACCTCTACCAAACGTACGAGTTCTTCAAAAGTAAGAATCTGGTCATGCGGTACCAGTGGGATTCCCGCTTCAGGACAGCAATAGCGGCAGCGCAGATCACAACGATCGGTAACAGAAAGCCTGAGGTAGGTTATTCTTCGACCATTCTTATCAACCAGGAATGCTGGATTATGGGGAGACGCGGCCTCGCCGCGATTGTCTTCAGAACGACGATCGGTCATGATTTCTCCTTTCCAAAATCGGGAGGCCATGCCGTTTCCAGCATAACCCTGTCGGCCGGATGCCATATCAATAGACGTAGGCACGTTGGCTCGGAGCGTATATGATGAAGCGTATCTTTAATATATCAATTACTGTCGATTATTTCGCCTATACAGATGCAGAGCTCGATAAAAAAAACAATGCTCTACATCAATCTTGATTAACATTATAAGTTCTTTCTTGTCAATAAACAGGTAATGGACATCGATAGAGGTCAACGCAACATTTTTTTCACCGCTGACGAGGCTGCTATCTCACCGTGGCTTCGATATGATTCGTGATTCGCTTCAATATGCGGCAGGTCATAGAGATAGTTCACCATCAACCCGGAAGATTGCTTAATGCCATTGTCGGAGAGATCCGCAGCCCAGTTGATTCGCTCAATGTGGGCGCCATTGGTCAAATGGAAATTGGCGACCCGGTCATAGGCTTGGTCCCCTCTTTTTACCTTGAGAAGATAGTGGCTGCAGAGTTTGAGAATGATCTTCTTCAATTCTTTTTGAACAACTTTGTCCATTACATTGGCTTCACCCTTAAGAATTTTTCGAAAGGTGGCAACATCCAAATCCTTTTGCAAAATTACATCCATGATCGCGTCGTCGTACTTGCCCAGATCATGAGAGTTAGCCTCATCCCGAAGCCACTTCATAAAGCCCGGAATCGGTGATAAAGTCGAAAATTGTTTGAGATTTTGCATCTTTGCCGTCATGTCGGCAACGACCCGTTTAATGAGGAAATTACCGAAACTCACACCAGCCAGGCCTCTCTGGCAGTTTGAGATCGAGTAAAATATGGCCGTATCGACCTTTCCCGGATCCTTAACCGGTGCTTCAACATCGAGAAGTTCCTGAATACTGCTGGAAATGCCATTGACCAGCGCAACCTCAACGAAGATTAAGGGTTCCTCCGGCATTCGTGGATGAAAAAAGGCATAGCAGAGCCGATCATTTTCCAACCGATGTTTAAGTTCATCCCAGGAGTGTATCTTGTGTACAGCTTCATACTCGATGAGTTTTTCCAAAAGAGCCGCCGGAGTTTTCCAGGTAATCTGTTGAAGGTCAAGAAAACCTACGTCAAACCAGGAATCAAGCAAGCGAAAAACATCATCGTCAAGGGCCTTGAGATGATTGTCGTTTCTAGCCCAACGAATCAGTTCCTGACGCAGATCGACGAGAAACTTTACCCCTTCTTCAAGACCGTTAAACTGGCGCAACAGCTTTGTCCTGGGGGGCTCAAGAAGGTTCCTCAGCTCTGTAGTAGCCTGCTGCCGCAGCTTTTCATCCGATGCTTCGCGGCGCCTGTATATGGCTGCTTCCACCCGGTTACTGTCAATGTCATATTCCTTGGCAAGAAATTCCAAAAATCTTCTTCGCCCCGTTTCACTGAGCACGGAATATGCCTTACCAAGCTCAGCGGCACGCGATCTTGCCGAAACCTCACCGCCCTTCTCCTCGAGGCACCGGTTTATGACTTTCCGCAGACGAGGCAAATCATTTTCCGGAAGATCCGCCGAAAAACTGCTTTTAAGCTCATCCGCTTCTTCACGCGGCCAGATGCTCTGAATCCGGCGTAAAGTGCGATCCCAAAAAGGTTCTCGCCATTCGGCTGTATATTTATCCACGAGTCGACTTCCGTTGTACGGGTTAACAGGAACTATCGCTTGGTCTGGGACATGTTCAAAGACACTCAGCAAACATCAATAATATCAAGCGCTGCATGTTATCCTAAACCTATCTTTTATTAGCTGTTTTTTCAATTTTTTTCCAAACCTACTAGCACATTCTCCCAACCTGATCCTTCTCCCAAGCCAACTCAATTTCCGAGTTTTTGGCAAAAAAAATGCTCTGCAGCGAAACTTCTCGTTCGCTGCAGAGCAGATAAAATTAAGGGCTTTACGACCTGTCGCGTAACCGGTTTGGCCGGCTCAGCGATATTTATCCATATAAGCGCCGTATGGTATTCAAGGCAATTAGGCTATTTCTTACCTCCTCCATTACCACCACCATTGCCACCACCGTTACCGCCGCCTTTGCCGCCGCTATTATCACCACCATTGCCTTTGCCCTGGCCTTTGCCAGCTCCTGGTCCGGCTTTGCCTTTATCACTATCAAGACCGGCTGCCCCTGATTTGCTTACTCCCTTGGACTTGCCAAGTCCCTGAGCCGAGGCTTTGCCAAAACCACCTGTATCGGTGTCCAACCCCAAACCGTGTCCTTTAGCTTTACCGGTTTTGGTATTTCTGGCTGTGGCCTCCACCATTTCCTGCTCAGTGTGGCCTTTTTTATGTCCCAACCCCAAAACAGATGGGTGAACCCCAATCTCATGAGCGATCTGTCCCCACCCCATGCCAGAGGCGCGCATGTCGGCAATTTCTTCTTCGCTGACTCCGGAGACGTCGGACAATCTCTGATCAATTGCTGCTTCTATTTCAGCAAGTTCTTCCTCGGTAATATCACCTTCTAAAAAAGCTTGCTCAGCTGCTTCCAATTCAGCCAGAGCTTCCTGCTCCACTTTCGCCCTCTCCTCCTCAGTCAATGCCGAAGCTTCGGCAAGATTGGCAGCTTTGGCAGCCTGAGCTGGATTGGCAAAATAACTTTCCACTGTATCGTCATCCTCGTCCTCGGCTGCAAAGACAACGGAAGTTGGCAGAGAAAGGCAACCTGCTAAAACAAAAATCAAAGCCACCAATTTGCCATGATAAATATACGATTTCCACATTTCGCTCATATTGAATTCCTCCCATTATTATTAGTATCCAGTGAACGAGTAAATATCAGTAGACTTGGCGAGAGTTTTTTCGGGACACCATCCGCCAGTCCAACGGTTTCCTTTGCACCAAACCAGCTAACCCGTAAGGGCGGGGTAGACTGGTGATCAAGCCGCTGCAGCAACTGTTGCCGCAACTTGAGGGCTGCCTCTTTGGCCGCACTTTCCTTCTCATCATTATAGAAAACCAGATGTAACTCCTGTCCATTGGTTTGGCGAACCAAACCGCTCAAATTAGCCAGCTCATGCAGATATTCCGGTCCGTCCATGTCGAGCAATGACTTCATGTTCAAAACGACACGCCGGTCTCCTATGGTGTAGCTGCGATAGTTAAAATCGCCTAACCGGTGGAGATGGCTTACCGCCCGATGCGCCCATTTACCAGTGCGATAAAATTGAAGATAACTCTCTAAGGCTTTTCTCTCCTGAGAACTATCATTAAGCATGCGGTGGGTAAGAGCGCTGTTGTAGAGGGCTTCGGGCTGGCTGGGATCGATCTCCAGAGCCTGTTTGTAATATTGCAATGCGTTTTCATAGCTGCCGTTCTCTAGATAACTATGACCAAGGTTCACCAGAGAGGGAACATAATCGGGCCGACTTTCCGTGGAGCGGTAATAGCTCTGTCTCTCCAACTCAGGATTGCCGGCTGCCCAAAATGCGACACCCTGCCAGTGGACAAATTCTGCCATCTCGGGTTGCAGCTCAACGGCTTTGTTTAAATATTGCAGGGCCTGCTGATGTTGATCGGCCGTCAGCAATGCCCTCCCAACCAGATAGTTGGCCATGGCATTTTCTGCAGGTATGGTAATTTGCCAGCCGTCTCCACCGGCGAGTTCATCGGTTGAGGTCAAGGTTCCGGCCCAGAATGCCAGGACAGCGATAGCTACAACAGCACCTACCTGCAGCGGTCTGATTCGTACCGTGTAGGTGCTTACCAGCAAACCAGATATCCTCTGCAGTAACGTTTTTTTCTCCCTGCTTACCTGGTACATGATTGCTTGCTTCAACCAGGCCGGTGGATCTTGCTCACTACTTTGGGCAAGTAATTGCTCTATTCTCTCGGTATCAATTTTTCTGCGACTCACTGGTATCTCCCTGAACAAGCATATCGCGCAGAAGTTCAACCCCGCGCTTCAACCGCATTTTTGCTGCACTTTCAGAAATATCGAAGGCTCTGGCAACTTCCTTGACCGAGCAGCCGTGGCGAAAACGCGAAATAAGAATTTCCCGGGTCTGATTCGGCAGTCGCAACATAGCTCGTTCCAACATACGCAAATCCTCCCGGTCATCTTTGTTGATATTCTGATTTGCATCCTCTTCGTAGCCCTGGAATTCCTGCTCAACAAGATGATGTTTGGACTTACGTGTCCTTTTTTTTCGCTGCCAGTCCCTGGCAAGATTGAGTGCCAGGCTGTAAAGCCAGGGGAAAAAACGCTTCTCACCCTTAAATTGCGCCAACCGATCGTAGGCTCGCACAAAAGCTTCCTGAGTGAGATCCGCCGCCTCATCATCGGTATCAACGCTCCTGAGCATCAGGTTAAAAATAGGTCGTTGATAACGATCAACCAGCATTCCAAATAGCTCCTTCTTTCCAGCCAGGACCATTCTTACTATTTCTTCATCTTGGTAATTCATTCATCCTGGATTATCTAATGTGCTGCCAGACTGCATGACAGCTTTAATAAGATATACGTGCGACTTGATGGTGGGTCACATCTATGGATATTTTTTTGAGAAATGTTTGGGTAGGAGAAAAGATGCCTACACGCTTCGACCAATGCCGCTCGAACCGGAATCAATTGGCCACAATCAGGAAGAAAGAGATTACCTGAAGCCTGGGTATAGATCGTCAGGACGAGACTTCTCTTATCCTGGGCACCTGAGCTATATTTCCTGCAAGGGCCGAGCAGAGCTGATCAATAATCCGTTAGAAAGATCTGTACCGATTCATTGAGGAGCAAAGTCGTATCGAGAACTTGCCGTTTCTCCGGGACATCGAACCAGCTCAGCCTTATCTGGCGAATTTCCCTGAACTCGGGAAACTTTTTGGTGAGATAGTTACGGATACTTACAGCCCTTTCCTTGGCCAGTTCGCGGTTATTGAGTTGATAGACGATCACATTGAGAATGCCCTTGTCCATGTTGCTGACCGTCGTTCCTATAAGATCAAGTGATGGTAGGCTTTGTCTGTCCAGCTCTGCCGTGAAGGGAGTGAACTGTATCTCGGCCAGGGTAACCGTACGCAACCCAAGTTGATAGTTGCGGTAGCTATGATTGCCCAAGGTGTTCATATAATCGGCAGCCCGTCGGGCGAAACTGCCGGCCGGATACGTATCCAGGTACTGTTGCCAGGCCTGCTCCTCCTCAGGTTTACGATCGAGTCTGCGCAAAATATTCGCTCTATTATATAACGCCTGGGGATTATTCTGATCAATGGCCAGCGCCCATTGGTAATTCTTCAGCGCCTGAGCGTATTCTCTGGCCCGGAAATAGTTATTGCCAAGATAGGTGAGCGCCTGAGCATTTTGGGGGTCGTGAAGCAATGCCTGGGTATAACTTTCCCGCTCCTTGTCTTCCTGATTGTTTTCACCAAAGGCGACGCCATGCCAAAAATGGTACTTACTGTTCTGGGGATCCAGTCCAACCGCTCTTTCCAGATATGGCAAGGCTTTGGCTGCCTGCTTCTCCGCCAGAAGAAAACGCCCATAGTAATAATTCGCCTCGGAACTGAAGGGGTCAGCTTCGATCACTTCGCCAAAAGTATCCAGACCCTGTTGGTAGTTTTTCTCCTGCAGATAATACTCTCCCTGAACATTATATCTCACTGCGGTTCCAAAATCCTGAACCGCCGCACAACCGCTGAACAGCAAAATCGAGGCAAGAATTAACGTCGTCGATTTGATCATGAAAAATATCCTGGTTGAAGTAGGGAAAAAGATAGCCGCACCATACCATCATTGGCGAGCGCCTCATAAAACACGCTCTCCTGAACATAACTCAATATCCTGATCAGACAAGAGTACTATTGTCAAAGCTATCGGGCAAGGACCAAAATCTGTTTACTAGGAGCCAACTTCAATCTGCCGGACAGCCTCAATCAGGTGATTGAGTGATGAATAGGATGCCAACTGCTCTTTCGAGATAACCACTTCAAGAGATTCGTTCTCTTTAAGGATAACCGGATACTCCATGGTGCTGTTATACTGCTCTTCGAATTCGTCACGGTGGAGAAATATCATCTCACAATCTGCCGTATTGCGAAAACTCTTCCACTCGGGATTTTCTCTGAATGCTCCATGGGTGAGACTGCAGAGGAAACAATCATACGTCGCGGGGCTGAACAATTTGTGGCTGATGTCCTTTACCGTATTTAACATACCGCTGTCGGCGTTATAGACGAAGATCAGTTTCATAAATTTTCCTCCGGAATGTAAGTAACATATTCAATATAGACCTGCTTTAAGAGCATGATACAGTCTGGGATTGCCTTATTCCCGCTTCTCTATTAAAACATATTCATTATTTTCCATGGAGCCTTTTGCAAAAATAGGATTTTTGTTGAAAATCAAGACATACGAAGAATTTTACCACAGGCATATAGTTGATATTCTGAGGATAAAATTTTGAGCATAACGCAGAGTTTGGGGAAAAAGACAGTTTTGCAAATGGCTCCATAAGTTGATTTTTGTATTTGAATCCTTTACCTGTTATTTCTCTGAGGTTTGTCATGGCAAAACAATATATCCAGGCTCCTGCCTCTGTGGTGATGATTCGACCACACCGTTTTCATCCCAATCCGGAGACGGCCACCGACAACGCTTTTCAGCGATCCAACGACGATCATTCTGCCGAAATAACCGCCCAGGAAGCTTTCACAGAAGTGACCGATGCTGCCAGAAAACTTGAAGCCGCAGGTGTCCGGGTCCACATTTTTGAGGATCGCGGAGAAAAGGAAACCCCTGATTCGGTATTTCCCAATAATTGGTTTTCCACTCATTCCGGAGGTCATATAGCGCTCTATCCCATGTATTCCCCGAGCCGGCGCCGAGAAAGAAGGTATGATATCATTGATATGCTCAAAGCGGAGTATCGGGTACAGGACATTATCGACTACTCCAGCCTGGAATATGACGACCTCTTTCTAGAGGGAACCGGTGCCATGGTGCTCGATCATATCGCCCGTATTGCCTATACAGCTCAATCTAACAGGGCCAATGCCATTGCCCTGGAAAGGTTTTGCACTCATTTCAACTTTGAACCCATGGCCTTTGCCACCGCCGATAAAAACGGCAACCCCATTTATCACACCAATGTCATGATGTGCATAGCCACAGACTTCGCCATGGTCGGCTTCGATATAATCCAGGATCCCGAGCGTAGAAGAGAAATATATGCCCGCCTTGAAGAAACAGGCCGCGATGTTATTTCCCTTAGTCACCAGCAGATCGAAGAATTTGCCGGCAACGCCATTGAATTGTCAACACCTGAAGGCAGAATCCTGGCGATATCGACCAGGGCAGCCGCTTCCCTTGATGAGGCCCAGAAAAAAATCATCGAACACACTGCCAGAATTGTCGAATTGCATGTACCAACCGTCGAGCTTGCCGGCGGTTCGGTACGCTGTATGCTGGCCGGCATTCATTTATCAAGACGCTATCCCTGAGACCACTCATGATGCATGTCTTGCTGCGTGGATTGTCTTATTAACTCTACTACTATCCAGGAGGGTAACGGTATGAATATTCGCTCAGCTCTTCAAAAGAAATCCCTGCTCCTCACCGAATGTGCTATCACCGAACGGCTGCGGCGTGATGAAGAGGTACCGTTGCATCCCTCATTGTTTCTCACACCGTTAATCCGGGAAGAACGCTGGGCAGAGAAAATAAAAATAATCTACCGAGAGTACCGTGATGTTGCTATCAAGGCCGGACTCCCCTCCATACTCTGCGCTCCTACCTGGCGTGCTGATCACCAGCGGGTTCATGAAGCAGGCTACGATTCATCTCTTCTCCGCGATGCCGTTGCCTTTATCAGATCCGTGCAAAGCGAAACCAAACAGGTAATAACACCACAGTTTACCAGCGCCCTTATCGGTCCAAAAAATGATTGTTACTCAGGGGAACAGGCATTGGCTGCAGAAGATGCTGAGCGCTTTCACGGCTGGCAAGTCGATCAGCTTGTGATGGCGGAGGTAGACTGTATTTCAGCCCAGACCATCCCTGCTGTCTCTGAAGCCTTGGGAATCTCCAGGTGTTGTGCTAAGAGCAATATTCCGTATATTATCAGCTTTGTTATAGATCGTAATGGTATTCTTCCAGATGGTACCAGCCTGCACGCTGCCATTGAATATATCGACGGTCAAGTCGCTCCCTCACCCCTCGGCTACATGGTCAACTGCGTCTATCCAACATTTGTCTGTGCCGAAAAGCAGGATAGGGAACTCTTCCAACGCCTCATCGGTATACAGGCAAACAGCTCTTCTCTCGACCATAAGGAGCTGGAGGGCTCCACTGTTCTCCATCAGGATGATCTCGTCCATTGGGCTGAGGATATGTTGCAGCTGCACCTAGAGTACGGTATGAAGATTCTCGGTGGCTGTTGCGGCACTGATGCGACATATCTGCAATACCTGGCAGATCATTTTAATCATTGACTCAGTCTTGCCCTGTTGAAAGAAAAGAATACAGCTTGCAAAATATGCGGTGGAGCATACATATTTATAGGTGTTTGGCTCATCATCATTTGTCGGACTTTGCCTGGCTATTGTCAGCAGTTGGATTGCATTCGAAACATTACGTGAAAAGGAGAAGTGTTTATGCGCTGCCATGAAGTTGACTATGAAATAATTGGACACGAGATGCAGATGGTGGAAGTGGAACTCGATCCTCAGGAAACCGTTATCGCCGAAGCGGGAGCAATGAATTACATGGATGACGGCATCGAATTTGAGGCCAAGATGGGCGATGGCTCTCAACCTGATCAGGGATTCATGGGCAAAATTTTTTCGGCTGGTAAACGGGTGATATCCGGTGAATCCCTCTTCATGACCCATTTCACTAATATTGGGACCGGTAAGAAACGAGTAGCCTTCGCTGCCCCCTTCCCCGGTACTATCATACCCGTAAACATGGCCGCAATCGGTGAAGAGCTTTTTTGCCAGAAGGATTCATTTCTCTGTGCCGCTCTGGGGACGAACATCGATATTGCTTTCCAGCGCAGGCTCGGTGCCGGTTTTTTTGGTGGTGAAGGATTTATCCTCGAACGGCTGCGGGGCGATGGCATGGCATTTATCCATGCCGGTGGCTGTGTGGTCGAAAAAAAGCTCCAAGGTGAAACCATCCGGGTGGACACAGGTTGTCTTGCCGCTTTTACTGCCAATATCGACTATGATATCAAGATGGTCAAGGGTCTTAAGAGTATGTTCTTCGGTGGTGAAGGACTCTTTTTTGCCACACTTTCGGGGCACGGGTCTGTCTGGCTGCAGAGCCTGCCATTTTCCCGACTGGCAGACCGAATATTTGAAAATGCTCCCTCACGCGGAGGTAAATCGCAGGGCGAAGGTTCCGTTCTTGGCGGACTCGGTCGAATGCTGGACGGAGATGGTTAATTGAGATCTCTTTTTTCAGGATGAAATCAAGTTGTCGCAATCTATCGGCTACTTCCCTAATGATAATCCTGATGTATATCTCTCACTGGAAGAAATCCGCTTTTTTTTGCATTTCGCTAAAAGAGCGTGTATAGTTGCACCGTCCCTACGGGGAACTGTTTGGAAGTAAGCTAATATACATAGTATTTTCAGGGGAGTAGCATGGCACTGATATATTGGATGCCGAAATACAATACCGGTATAGAAATCATCGATCAGCAGCATCGACTGCTGGCTGATCTTGTTAATGAACTGCAGAAGAACCAGGAAAACGGCAACGACCGCCAAAAATCCATCAAAATCATAAATAAAATCCAAATGTATGCTGCTTCGCACTTTGCCCGGGAAGAGCACCTCTTCGACGTGCATGGCTATCCTGATATGGATGACCACTTGCAGGAGCATGATTACTTCGAGGATATGCTTGTCCAATTCGAAGATGCATTCAAAGCGGGCCGCCAGGATTTAAACGACAGTACCCTTGATTTCTTCAGTGACTGGCTGATCAATCACATCAATGGCAGCGACCAAGAATATGTTCCCTTCCTTAAAGGAAAAGGTGTCTCATAGCGGTCTGTCTTTTTGCTGATCAGGCACCTCCCATCTTCACAATTTGCCCATCCGAGGATATTCTCTCAGTTGACTTTCGGTGTTCTTTACCTCTGACATGGTTATTGTCTAGCAGGAGTTCAGGACAAATGGATTTCGCGCGGAAGACTAGTGTCATGGCAAGCATTAGATGTCGCAAGATCGCACCGCAATTTTTATTTCATGCGAGGCACGACTGACGGAGCATAGCAGCGCTTTGTGACCGAAGAAGTAACGATGTCAGGAATGCAAAAGGGCATGAGAGCTGCGAAAGATGAGGTATGGCAGGACACTAGTCAGGCTGAAGAGAGGTACTGGTGATTCAAAAGGATACGAATATTCTCAGACGTGGCAGAGAATTAAAATCTGGCCAAAGAGGAAAAGGTCCTGTGATCTACTGGATGGACCGAGACCAGCGTCTGGAGGACAACTGGGCCCTCCTCTACGCCCAACAGGAAGCGCTCATCCGTGCTGTCCCCCTGATAATTCTCTTCTTCATTGAAGAAAACAAGTTTGTCCAACCATCCATACAGACGATTTTTCAACTTCAAGGTTTAGCTCAGCTCATTGACTCTGCGCAAGACAGAAACATAGATTTTGCAATTCTCCAGGGCTCCGCAACGGAACTGATGCCGCATATCATCAAGGAGCTTGATGCTCACCTGTTGGTCTGCGATTTTTCACCTTTGCGCGAGAAGCGAAAAATGATGTACATGCTCGTTAACACCGTCAAGGTGCCCTGCATCGAAGTTGACGCGCATAATATCGTGCCGGCCTGGATTATTTCAGAAAAAAAGGAATACGCCGCCTATACGCTGCGGCCTAAGATCCATCGAGTCCTAGACGACTATCTGACCGACTTTCCCTTGGTAAGACGACAACCAGAATTACAAGTGGAATCGAGCCATCAACCTCTTGATGGAGAAATAACTAATGATCTACATCCCTATCTGCAAATGAACTGTGCTGGGTTTATCCCCGGCCAGACTGAAGCGGAAAAACGGATGCTGGACTTTATTGCCAATGGACTCGCCCATTACGACGAGAGACGGAACAATCCCAACCTCGCCGGACAATCCGATCTCTCCGCCTTTCTCCACTTTGGCCAGCTCTCTCCGCAACGGCTTGCCTTTGAGGTTTCAAGAAGTAAAGCGCGGCAAGCTGGTAAGGATACCTTTCTCGAGGAACTTATCGTCCGCCGAGAACTTGCCGACAACTTCTGCCTCTACGAAAAACACTATGACAAATTTGCAGGCTTTCATGCCTGGGCCAGGCAAAGTCTCGACGATCATCGGGGAGACCCGCGTGAATATACTTACAATCTCAGCCAACTCGAAAACGGCGAAACCCATGAAGAGCTTTGGAACGCTTGCCAAAGTGATCTCGTAAGTGGCCATAAGCTGCATGGATTTCTGAGGATGTATTGGGCGAAAAAGATTCTGGAGTGGACTGCTTCACCTGAGGAAGCACTGGAGTACGCCATATTCCTCAACGACACCTATTCAATCGACGGCACGGACCCAAACGGCTACACCGGCATAGCCTGGTCAGTTGGCGGTATCCATGACAGAGCCTGGCCGGAACGACCTGTCTACGGGAAAATACGCTATATGAATGAGCGAGGCTGTCGGCGTAAATTCGACGTCGATGCCTATATCAACGTGCATTTGTGAAATATCCCAGGAACTCAGGGCCTATAAGGTGAAGAAAAGTTGAAAGAGTCCGGTAAGAGATGGAGCGGGAAACGAGATTCGAACTCGCGACTTCAACCTTGGCAAGGTTGCACTCTACCACTGAGTTATTCCCGCTCTCCGTGGTCACAGGTGGTGCTTTTACCAAAGCTTGAGTGTTAAGTCAATATTTTGAAATCAATCACGGAATAATTTTTAGGCGGGCAGCAAGTGCAGTTTTTATGGCGCAATTCTTCTAACTATATCGTCCTAGGGTGAAACCTCTCTTTTCTTCTTAAAACTGCTCATTATTCTCGCTTCAGCTGGTTGAGCATGGCCACAACCTCTCTTGCATCGAGATCCCGCCAGTTTCGATAGGCCGCTGCCACTGCGAATGAACCATAGTCTTGGATATGGGGACAGTATATCTCGTCGACCTCGTCACCAATCCGCTGAATTGAGCTGAGTGGAGCGGTGGGAATGGCGACAATAACCTTGGCTGCCTGAAGTTCACGTACCATGGCCAACGCAGCCATCATGGTGAAACCCGAGGCAAGACCATCATCAACGAGAATTGCGGTGAAGCCAGCAAGATCGGGGAGATTTCTACTCTGGCGATAGAGTTTGTTCCGCCGTTCAAGTTCCTGGTGAACTTTCTTTTTTTCCTGTGCGATTTCATCTTTGGTAAGGTGAAGCCTGGCCAGTAGTTCCTTGTTGTAGAAGACCTGTCCACCCAGGGTCATGGCGCCAAATCCGGCCTCTGTATTACCGGGAATCTGCAGTTTGCGTGTAATCAGCAGATCCATGGGAATAGCTAATCTATGCTGGATTTCCAGACCGACAGGTACTCCACCCGAAGGGATGGCCAGAACAATGGCTTCCGGTTGCTCTTTATAAGATATGAGCATGGAGGCCAAACAGGCACCACCATCCTTCCGGTCGGCATAGACCTGGTGTCTGTTCCTCAATTCTGGCTTATCAACAAGATTTGCCTGCATATGCTACCTCTGCCAGCAATAACACCAAAGTTGACGCTGGAGTTTTCTAGAGCTTGTTGCCTGAATCTGCACAAAAAATTAAACCACGCTGATCTCGTCCAACTGCTTATCTATATTATCGAGTTCCTCCTCACGGTCACTTTTTTTCAGGAGCTCGCGCAGACTTTCCAGCTCGGCCCTAATTTTAGGGAGCAATGTATCGCGAAGGTAATTGCGCACATCTTCCTGGGCACGATTGAACTGGTCGGAGAACTCCCGGAACTTATCCTGCAACTCTTTGACTTCCTGACGCTCCGGTATCTCACCTGCTTCCTCCTGTAACTCTTTAAGCTTGGTGGAAAGGTTGGCAATGCTATCCTGGAGTTCGGTATCGATTTGCTGGGAGGTGGCATCAAATTTTTTCCGCAATTCCTCCACGGTCGAATTTAATTCACTTTGCATCTCGTCGGCTTTCTTGCGAAAATCACGTACAATCTCTTCAAGATATCTTTCTTTAACTGTGCCCTCGACAATACTACCCTCCTGCAGAATCGTTCCGCCGGGTTGCTCCTGGGTAATAATCACCGCCATTTTCTGTTCGTCCCTGGGATCAGCAGCTATAAAGAATTTCGACTGATCCGTTGCTGCATTCTTGAAATCAGGATCAATTGAGATGGTGACCAGATAATCGCCCGTTTCTCTGTAGCTAACATTTTCCACCTGCCCCACTCTATTGCGCTCAAAATACACCGCCTCTTTCTCGGTCAAACCGAAAATGTCATCATAGCGTAGCTGTAACTCTAGGGATCTTTCTGAGCAAGACGTTAAAATGGCTATGACGAAAAGCAGAAAAGCAAAAATACAGAAACAGGAAAAATTAACGCGTATCATATGGTTCCTCTGTTCTGATGAAAAAAGAATCATGGGTACTTTGAAAAATTTAGTTTTTCAGCCAAGATTGAAGCGCAACAGAGAGTTATACCGGAAGCATATGATTCCATGCTGCAACGATAAGATTGGGCGAAAAAATCATTTTCAAGGTACCTGAAAGTGTAACGCTATTCTTAGTATAAGACGAAGGATGATCCAGACAAGGAGGTCGATATTTTACCACGTTTGGCACATCTTCAGTGCCGCTTAAGCTTCTTGCCGATCTCTGCTGCAGCAGGAGTGATGGAGAGCCCACCCTTACAGGTACAGCGATAACGGCTATCCATCCCTTTGCCCACCTCATGCATGGCGGCAATGACCTGGCCTAGAGGAATCACCTCAACGAAGCCCGCCAAAGCCATATTAGCGGCAGCAAGACCATTCAGTGCGGCCATGACATTTTTTCCCAGGCAGGGAACTTCAACCCGGTCAGCAACCGGATCGCAGATCAGCCCCATGGTATTCTGCAGGGCCATGGAGGCAGCTTTCAGCGCCGTTTTTCCTGATCCTCCCATTAGTTCCACCAGGGCGGCCGCAGTCATCCCGGAAGCCGCTCCACATTCATACTGACATCCGCCCTCTTCCGCCGCAAACCCGCCCTGCTGGGCGATGAACACACCTACCAGTCCGGCGGCCATAAGCGCCTCTGCCAACTCCGCTTCTTTCTTACCAAGCAATTCTGCAACCGCCATCATGGTCCCGCCAAGGGTACCACAGGATCCGGCTGTCGGAGCAGCGACAATCAATTCCATGGCGCTTTTGCTCTCCATTATCGCCGTCACATTGGCGATGATCAGGTTGGTGAGCGGTGCCGGGATGAGTTGATCGGTGTTGGCCATATCCCGGAGACGATATGCCTGCCTGGGTAAAATGCGATCAGGGTAGTGAGTACCTGCCATTCCCTTATCAATTGCCTGGCGCATCACCTGGATGTGGTGCAGGGCTATTTTCATGATATCTTCGCGGTTCATCCCGCCCAGCGCCGCTTCCCATCTTTGTCCATATTCGGCCAGGGAATTGTCACTGCCTTCCATAATAGACTGGCATCCTTTAACGTCTAAAAAGGGTAAAGCAGGATCGGCGACCAGTTGGATCGGCATCAGCGGGGCGACATGGTCATGGTCATTGGCTATTCTTTCACCTTCAAGCTCGACCAGGTTGATCACACCACCACCGGTCGACAGGGCGGTGAAGCTAATCTCCCGGCCATGTTCGCCAAGAAGATATACCCGGTAGGTATTGGGATGGACTGCACCGTATTCCTCCACACGAAAGATTATTTCTATATGCTTCTGTTGACAGATCTCCTCCGCTTGAACCAATTCGGGATCGGTCATTTCCTTGCCCAGAAGCCCACCGGCAAACCCCATGGCTGAGCCCTGCCCCTTGTATGTCGTCGCCAATGAGCCGTTTAGGTCGAAAATGACCTCTGCCCGCATCGGTTCCTCATCCAACAGATTCCTGGCAAGATGGCCAATCCTCACTGCAGCCGCAGTATGTGAACTACTTGGACCCCGCATGATAGGGCCAATAACGTTATTAAAAATGGATGGATGGTTATTTTTTACTTCCTTCTTCATACTCATCAGTCAATATCAGCAACCATGGAACCGGCAACCTCCCTTTTCTTTTCCTCTCCCATTAGTATACCAAGGAGCTCCAGCGAAAAATCAACCGCCGTGCCGGCACCTCTGCTGGTTATACAATTTCTATCGACCACAACTTTCTCGGTGGTATCCGCCAGATTGCTGAGATCAGCCACAAAAAGTGGATGCCCAACAGCTTGCTTCCCTTCGAGTAGACCGTGGTGCTCAAGCACAACAGCTGGTGAGGCACATATCGCGCCATAAAGCTTATTGGCTTCGTTCTGGTGTTTGAGAATTTCAATCAATATCTTGGAATTTCTCAGATTTTCAGCTCCGGGAATTCCTCCAGGCAAGGCAATAAGGTCATAACTCCTGCCTACGCATTCCTCAATAAGGAGATCGGCTGTGATTTTGACGTTGTGCGAGGAAGTGATCACCAGATCATTAACCGAAGCCAGATCAACTGTTACCCCCGCTCTTCGGAAGACATCAACGATGCTCAATGCTTCTATCATTTCGATCCCATCCGCTATAGGTACCAGTATACGTTTTTCCATGTTTCACCCCCGTTAGGCTGATGTTAGGCTGACATTTCTTTTTCTAAGTAAGCACCCGCTTTTGCATTGCCATGTTTATAATCTTTGTACTGTATTGCAGTGATGCCTGTAAATGATGATTTATGAAACGACTCAATCATCATTCGACAATATGCTCATTGCTTGCATCTTCATTGAGGATATGCTCAACTAAAAGAAGCAATAGTATTGCCAGTACATGCGAAGCTTTCTAAGAGCCAATATTGATGAAATAATCAATTAATTTAGGATCGATCTTTTCTCCTGTCTGGTAAACTGCACAATGCATTCACTCAATTTTGTTATTTTGCAATATATTTAGTCACCTATACAAATGTTTACAATAATTGCATACAGTTTAAAGATGGCACGAAGCTTGCTCTTCCTTAATCGAATCCTCTGAGCACGAAGGTGGTAACACCAAAATTTTAGCCAATTTCGGCAGCTTTAAGATATTCAGCAAACACAAGGAGAACACCAATGGGCAGCAACCTGGATGTTGTAAAGGAAAAGGATCCGTATGAGCTGGAGTTTCATCAGGCAGTTGGGGAGGTGCTGGAATCCATCGAACCTGCGTTGGAAAGAAATCCACATTACCGCCACGCCAAGATAGTCGAGCGTCTGGTTGAGCCGGAAAGAGTTATCATGTTTCGGGTTCCCTGGGTTGACGATCAAGGTCAGACTCATGTTAACCGCGGTTTCCGCATTGAGATGAACAGCGCTTTAGGTCCCTACAAAGGGGGATTGCGATTTCATCCCTCGGTGAACCTGTCTATCCTTAAGTTCCTCGCCTTTGAACAGACCTTTAAAAATGCCCTTACCACCCTGCCGCTTGGTGCCGGCAAAGGTGGCTCTGACTTTGACCCGAAAGGAAAAACCGACAATGAGGTTATGCGCTTCTGTCAGAGTTTCATGGCTGAGCTGTACCGCCATATCGGCCACAACACAGACATTCCGGCAGGCGATATTGGTGTTGGCGGCCGGGAGATCGGATTTCTTTTCGGCATGTATAAGAAATTAAAAAACGAGTTCACTGGAGTACTTACCGGTAAAAGCCTCGATTGGGGTGGCAGCCTGATTCGTCCGGAAGCAACCGGCTACGGTGCCGTCTATTTCGCCAATGAGATGCTTAAAACCCGCAGTGATTCAATCGAGGGTAAAACCTGCCTCGTTTCCGGATCCGGCAATGTCGCCCAGTTCGCCACCGAGAAAATCCTGGAATTGGGAGGCAAGGTAGTCACCCTCTCCGATTCAAGTGGTATTATTTACGATGAAGCTGGCATCGATGATGAGAAGCTCCAATTCGTCAAGGTCCTGAAAAATTTCAAGCGCGGCCGAATGTCAGAATACACCGAGAAATATCCCGATGCCGTGTACACCCCGGTAGATGCCACCCAGGACCACAACTCTCTCTGGGATCATCCTGCCGACTGCGCTTTCCCATGTGCTACGGAAAATGAAATAAATGACAAAGACGCCCAGAATCTGATCAACAGAGGTGTTTATCTGGTCAGCGAGGGAGCCAATATGCCAACCACCCAGGCAGGAGTTGACCTCTTTTTAGAAAACAAACTGCTTTATGGCCCAGGCAAAGCAGCCAACGCCGGCGGCGTCGCGGTTTCCGGTCTGGAAATG
>JASJDT010000208.1 GCA_030065655.1 Desulfocapsaceae bacterium
TTGAGTTCGGTAATGGTGCCCAGATGGACAAACCAGTACATCTGCACCGCTTCATGGAAATTTCGCGGGGCATATCGGGGAACATGGCGGCAGACTCGGGCTATGGTCAGCAGCTCTTCCCTGCGGGTTTGGTCATTCCCTGTCTCTGTCATCTCTTCGGCAAGTTCGGCATGTCTTTCCGCAAAGATCACCACTGCATCACAGGCTAAAGCCATGGCCTTGAGTTGCTCATATTTATCAGCAGCCTCAGGGTCATTTAGATAGTCGAGCCTGGCAATATGTTCATCGATTCTCTTTTTATAATCCTCCATGCCGCACTCATAGATTCTGCCATCAAGGGCGGTATGGCCGGGTGCGCGCTGCTCCATAAATTCGGTGAACAACCCTGATTGATAGGCCCGCTGCCAATCATCTGGTACCTTGCTGAAAATGCGATCACGCATCGACCTGCCGGTCCAATAGGGCACAACCTTTTCGACGTAGGTGGCAATATCACCCTCTGCAATAGCGTAGCTGGTCATGGAGCGAGTATTGAGGATATGTAAATCCTCACCGCTGTGACAGGTGAGTTCGGGAAAAGTGGGCACGACCTTGGGAGCGGGTCCGCGTTCCCCGACAATAAGCTCATCCTCACCGATATAGAGAGTTTTGCGTTCACAAAGATATTTGAAAAACATCGCCCGCATCACGGGCAAGGAGTATTTGCCGTTGTTTTTCTGATAAAACTCGGTTTCCAGCAGGGCTCGTTCGATGGACAGAGCTGGTTGGGCTTCAAAGCTCAACTTACGCAGTCTGGCAATTCGCGCATTCATACACCTTATCCCCCTATTTGAACCTTCAGCTTTTTCTTTTTAAATATCTCGGCACATTCAGCCACTCTCTCTTTGCTCAGAGGAGTGAAACTGATACCTCTGTTTTCCCTGGCCAATTTTCTATATTTTCCCACAGCAATATCATGATATGGCAGGATATCAATATCTTTAACACCTGGCAGTGATGAGAGGAATTCGGCACTGGCATACATATTCTGCTCATCGCTGTTCACTCCTTCAATCAGCGGTATGCGCACAGTTATTGCCGCACCCTGTCCTGCCAGCATTTCGATATTTCGCAGGATCAATTCATTACCAACACCGGTATATAAACGGTGTTTTTCACTGTCCATGTGTTTCAGATCGATAAGGAACAAGTCAGTCTGCCTGGCAATCTCCGCCAATATCTGGCTATCCGCATAGGCAGAAGTATCAACCACCCGATGAATCCCCAATTCGCCGCAAGCCTGTAATAATTCCAGCAGGAAAGCAGGCTGTGAGAGGGGTTCCCCACCTGAGAAAGTCACACCGCCACCGGATTGGTCATAGAAGGGAATATCTTTTTTGATCTCCGCCATAACTTCGAAAACTTCCATCTGCCAACCAGTGGCTTCATGGGCCAAGGCCGGACAAGTCTCCTGGCATCTGCCACAACACACGCATAGCTCTTGATCTCTAGATATCCCGCTTTCTCCGGCGGACAGGCTGCCAGCCGGACATATTTCCACACATTCACCACAACCGACACATCTTTCCTCATTCCAGATCATGGCAGGCGCACTTTCCAGACCTTCCGGGTTATGGCACCACCAACAACTGAGCGGGCACCCTTTGAAAAAAATGGTGGTGCGTATATTCGGTCCGTCGTGGATTGCGTATCTTTTTATGGCAAAAACTGTTCCCATGGTTGCTTCATTAAAGCGTAAATAATAATAAATATCAATACTGAAATACTAAGGGTTTGGACCAATATCCACGCCAGCCTTTCCATTGATATCGAGAGTATAAAGAGGGGTGGTTCGGTTGGCGATGGTCGAGGGTTGCTCTCCTTTATAGATACAGCCCATTTTATCGTAGAATCCACGACTGTGTGGATCTGCCAGGATGCGTACTTTACTGATCTTATGTACCTGGCAGTGGTTGAGGAGATGAGTAAACAGCAACCTTCCGATCCCTTTTCCTATCGAGATGGGATCGACGAACATATGATCAAGCCAGAAGCCCATTTTCAGCCGGGCACCGACTACGGTGATATCTGCTTTCAGCTCAACAAGAGAATAATAGGCCAAAATAGCTGCATCGTGTTCGTAAACAAAGACCTGGTGATCGTTTATGTACTGAGGAGTTATGGTGAGTTCATCTTTCCAAATGGCAATATATTCCTGGGGATAGTTCCAGTAACGTTTGGATGCATGGGAAATATTAGTCAAGGTCGAGGCATCCCGCTCTGTTGCTGATCGTATCATCCTCAATACCTCTGTGTTATTCCTTAAATGGATCGCAGTCGATTAGACAAAACAGTCAAACCACTATTATGCGGTTGATACAGTTGAGGCTATCACCTATTTAAGATTTTCCAGATACTCCTGCCATTGCAGGGGCATCATGGACTTTTTGGCGGTGTTGCATTTTTTACACGACGGCACCAGATTGTCCTTGGTACTTTTGCCGCCGCGGGTCAGGGGAAGGACATGGTCCATGGTGATATTCTTATAGGCAGTTTTTTTACCGCAGTAATAACATTGACCGGATGCCGTTTTCTGCTGCCACCATCTGGTTTTCCTCAGATCCCGGGCTATCGCACGCTGCCGTCGTATTTCAGCATCATCAATGCCGTCAAAATCATCAATTCCGCTCATCATCCACCAATTCACCAACGAGATTACAGCGCAACTCCCCGATGAGATAGAGAGAGCCGGCAATAAGAATGAGATCATCCGCGGCAGCCTGAGCCTCGGCAAAGCGTAGCGCTTCTTTGGGCTCAGCTATGAGACGACAAATCCTCTGAAGTTTTTCCGGTAGTACCTCGACCAGCATATCAGGCCCTGCAGCCCGCTCGCCCTGGGGCTTGGTAAGAACTAACAAGGAAGCCATTTCAGCAACGGGTACGATGGTTTGTCGCAGATCTTTATCCTCCATGGATCCCCAGACGACGATAAGTCTTTTATAGGAATACTCTTTTTTCAACGTCCGGACAAGACTCTCAACACCGGCAGGGTTATGCGCTCCATCAATAATGTAGCGGTAAATGTTATCATCCTGATGTTCGGGACCTTCAGCGGTATCATTCTTATTTCCTGGTAGAGTAAGATATTCCAATCTGCCAGGCCAGTGTACCCCCAGTAGTCCCTGACGTATATCCTCATCAGTAAAGTGGAACCCTTTGCCCCGCAGTAACTCTAGAACTGCAATAGCAAGAGAACTGTTGGCCTGCTGGTAATCACCCTTCATCCCACAACGCAAATCCGTACAGACACGATTATCCAGTTGCGGACTCGAATGCCACGACCAACCGCCCGAGGAATCATTTATCACCCAAAAGTCGCTGCCGAAAAGATACATTGGCGCTTCCATTTGACGGCAACGCTGGGTTACAACTTCTCGACTCACTTCATCATCAACCCCGGTCACCAGCGGCACCCCTTTTTTGATAATACCTGCTTTTTCAAAAGCGATTGAGCTGAGAGTATCGCCCAGGTAGGCTTCGTGGTCCATGCTGACGTTGGTAATCACGCTGACGAGGGGCGTTACCACATTGGTTGCATCGAGTCTGCCGCCAAGCCCGGTTTCAAGTACGACAAGGTCGACTGCCGATTCAGCAAACCAGAGTAATGCCAAAGCAGTGGTGAACTCAAAATAAGTAATTTTTTCCTCGCCCAATGCTTGATGTACCTGAGTTGCATTATGGGCGAATTCTTCCTCGGAGATGAACTGATCGTTGATTCGGAAACGTTCGCGTACCGAGCTCAGGTGGGGTGAGGTAAACAGGCCGACTCTATAACCTGCCTTGGCAAGCATAGTAACGATGTTTATGCTGACCGAACCTTTTCCATTGGTACCGGCAACATGGACGCAACGAATCTTCCTGTCAGGTCTCGCTACTTTGTCAAGAAAGCTTTCCATGGCCTCAAGGCCAAGTTTCAACTTATGTTGTTGCAGGCTGTCGAGGTAGTCCCACGCTTCTTGGAATTTCAACTTATATTCCCCATTGCCTGAATTAACGTACGCGATCCTTTCAGGCATTAGAATTTAATTCTTAATGATCTCCAGTTTGGCGTAATCCAAATGGAGTGATTTCAGCCCATGTCTGGTAAAGAGGATGTCCAGAGTGCGAGGTTTTGTCAACTTTTTGACAACTCCTTCTCCGAAAAAGGGGTGTTTTACCCTGCTGCCCACGGTTAAATCTTCCATCGACAATTTGGGTCGATGTCGACGTTTTCCGCTAAGGAAAGAGGACGATGATAATGATCCACTAGTGGCATAGCCAGAAGAGCCAGGAGGATCACTGTCAATGAGTTGGTAGACGCCCCTGTCCAACTCATTTAAGAAGGGTGACATCCCCACTCTTTTAAACCGGCGATCCGTACTCATCATCTCTTTGGGATAGCAGAGAAAAAGCTGCTTTTTGGCCCGGGTGGCGGCCACATAGAATAACCGTCGCTCCTCCTCCCACTGATCACCTACAAGGGCGGCAGCGTGCGGGAACCTGCCATCCGCCAAGCCAATAACAAACACCACATCCCATTCCAATCCCTTGGCCGAATGCACGGTGGAGAGGACAAGACGGTCGGTAAGCGGCGTGGCCGAGGACTCTGACTCTGGCGGATCGAGTGTGGTGTCATCAATGAAGGTCTGCAGGTCATCGTAGGATGCCATGATTCCCTTGAGCTGCTCCAGATCTTTTTGACGTTTCGGATAATCATCCCGATAGATCTGTTGAAAAAGCGGCTCATAATACTGCATGGTCAATTCGAACAATGTTCCGGTATCGCTTTCCTGCTGTAGGCTGACAAACAGACCATTGAGCCGGGCCAGCCCCTGTTGCCAGCTGGCAGCGGCCGGATAGGCAGCCAATGCTGCAAAAGGATCATCTGCTGCAGCAATAGTAGCAGTAATTTTCTGAGCCGTCTTTGGCCCCACCTTATCGAGTTGCAAAAGAATCCGGTTCCAGGAGAGATTATCTCTCGAATTGACCAGAAGCCGCAAAAATGACAGCACATCTTTCATGTGCGCCGATTCGGTAAGTTTTTGTCCCCCTCTTTTTTCAAAATCAAAGCCGATGGTGCCCAGTTCAACCTCGAGCTTATAGGAATGAAATCCGGAACGGAAAAGAACGGCAATGTTCTCCAGAGGCGTACCCTCTTTATGCAGTTGTTCTATCTTTTTTGCCACAAAACGAGCCTCAGCCCGTTCATCAAGGCCGCCATAGAGTTTTGGCAGATTATCTCCTTCTATTCTGCTAAATAGGGTCTTGGTATACTTTTCGGTGGAATTTCTGATGATATTATTGGTAAGGGATAAGATCGGCTGAGTCGAGCGATAGTTTTCTTCAAGCTTAATGATTTGAGTTTCCGGGAAGACCTTGGGGAAACGCATAATATTGTAAAAATCGGCCCCTCGGAATGAATAAATTGATTGGGAATCGTCTCCAACCACCATGATATTGTGCTGTTCGCCGGCGAGTAGACGGACGATTTCGGCCTGAATCAAGTTGGTATCCTGATACTCATCCACCATAATATGAGAAAACCTATTTCCTATTTCCCGGCGTGCCTCCTCGTCCTCTTCCAGCAATCTCTTCCAGTTCACCAGCAGATCATCATAATCCATCAAGCCATGATTGATCTTGAAGTCTGCATAGTGTTTCTGTAGTGTCAAAATATCGTCTAGGTGATCAGAGAGGTGGGCATAGTGTTCAAGTACAAGGTCATCAAGGGCGATGGACTTGTTCACCGAACCGCTGATCATATTGATCAGTACCCGTTTAGAGGGAAACTGTTTCTCTTTCCCGGTCAAGCCAAGAGATGACTTAAGCAGGTTGATAATGCCTTCGGCATCGGCTCTGTCGATGATGGTAAAGGAAGAGCCGAATCCCAGAGAGGAACCATACCGCCGCAACAGCATATTGGCAATACCGTGGAAGGTCCCGCCGACAACCCTGCTGCACGAATCATTGAGCAGCCTTCCAGCCCGCCATAACATTTCCTGGGCGGCCTTTCTAGTAAAGGTTAATAGCAGAATTCTTTCCGGGGCTATCCCGCAGCTCACCAGATGGGCGACCCGGTAAGTCAACGTTCTGGTTTTGCCGCTACCGGCTCCGGCTATTACCAGTATTGGTCCATTAACCGTAGTGACCGCCTCATACTGTGGCTCGTTAAGGGTCTCCCTGTTTATTTCTGGATGCTGATCTGGCAGCTTTGAAGTAAATGTGTCGTT
>JASJDT010000209.1 GCA_030065655.1 Desulfocapsaceae bacterium
AAGCGGTTAGGCGTAGGCATTCTCCCTCCCGACGTAAATCTGAGTGAGAGAAAATGGTTGGGCAAAAACCTGGAAATCCGGGTCGGTCTGCAGGCGGTCCGTGATCTTTCGGCACATCGCATCGAGCGCATCTGTAAAGAGCGCGGACGGGGAGGCAGCTACCGAAGCCCTGCTGATTTTTTCCATAGGGTTTGTCCGGCTGAGGATGAGGCACGCCAACTGATTCATTGCGGTGCGCTGGATTCATTGCAAAAAAAAGTCAACCGTACCGAATTGCTCTGGGAGCTAGCCTGTTTTCTCCGCAACCAGCGGAGTGGTAAACAGCTCTCGCTTTTTGCTCCGGAACTGCCCCGTCCTCCGCAGCTGAGTGCACCGTCAGCACGGGAAATGCTTAGACGTGAGTATGAAGCCCTGGGCTTTCTCTGTCGCTGCCATCCGGTCAGCCTGCTCCGGTATCGGGTTGGGGGAGTGGTGAAATCAGAGGATTTAGCCGAACATAGCGGCCAACGTATCCGCTTTTTCGGGTGGTTGTTAACCGGCAAGCTGATATCAACCAAAACCGGGGAAAATATGGAGTTCTTAACATTCGAGGACGACTGTGGTATGGTCGAAACCACATTTTTTCCGAAAACCTATGAACGCTATGCCAATGTACTCACATCCGGGCAACCGTACCTGCTGTCCGGCTTGGTTGAGGAGGATTTTGGGGCGCTAACCTTGACAGTTGAGCATGTTGAAGTATTGAAAAAAATACGATAAATAGGTTTTTTCGTTTTCAGAATTTCAAAATTAAGGTATACCTTAAAGACCATACGAAACGGCTGGAAAAGAGGATCATTTGCATGAAAAAAATTTTGATTATTGATGACGAAGAGCTCATCCTCCAGCTTTTACAGAAGATGCTCGAGGAAGAGGGGCACCAGGTAAGAGTGGCACTCAATGGAGAGGTTGGGCTGGAAATGTTCAAGCATGAGCCCGCCGATCTCGTCATTACCGATATGGTCATGCCCGTCAAAGATGGCTTGAAGACTATTCTCGAACTTCGTGAGATTGATGAGGAAGTGCCGGTAATCGCTATATCCGGTGGCGGTACGATTGCCAAAGAACGCTATCTGGCCATTGCCTCGCATCTTGACAATGTGGTAACAGTGGCAAAACCATTAAGTAGAGCAGATATCCTCAATGCTGTACGTGAGCTACTTTTTTAACTCCCCCCAATTCCCTCTGCTTTTGTTAGTCCAAGTTTGATTCCCTGATCCCATTCAGAAGCGAGATACTGTTTTTTGCAGAATCCATATTCAACCAAATGCTCTAAGTCGTTCCACATCCTTTCGCTGCCCAATATGGCAACTACGATTTCATCATCACCTCGCCTGAACTTACCGACGTAGGTTTGTCTGGCCGCGTTGGTGTAGCCTGTTTTACCACCCTCGGCGCCGGGAACATGCCACAGCGCCTTATTATGATTTCTGAGCAACTTGCCACCTGACGTATGGGTTTTGGTGAGCTTCATTCTGGCGGCAAAATCATGGTCTTTCATGAGATGATTGAAGATGGTTGCCAGATCCCGTGACGTACTGCGCTGCCCTCTGGCGGTTAAGCCTGTTGCTGTTTTGCAAACAGTTTGTGGTGCTCCCCATAGTCTGGCACTGAGAGTCATCATTTTGGCAAAAGCCTTTTCTGAGCCAGCTATCTTTTCCGCCAGGGCAACGCTGGCGTCATTGGCAGAAGAGAGAAGTACGGCATTGATCAAGTCGTCGACGTTGTACTCTTTCCTCTGATCAAGATAAATTTTCGAACTTGGCTGGCGTGCTGCTTTTCTGCTTACGGGAATGGTTTCACCGCTTTGCAGTGATTTCAGGGCGATCATTGCCGTCAAAACCTTTATCGTGCTGGCCGGTTGCCGAGGGACATCTGGATTTTTTTCAAAAAGAGTTTCCTCAGAGTGGGCATCTATAATTATCGCACTTCTGGCGGAGAGGTATCTTTCTATCTTTTGCTTGGCGGAAACAAGAGCGTAACGGCCGTTGAGTTTTTTTACCGAGGTAAAATCACCAAATTTTCCCAGAGTGGTTGTCGTTTGGCCTGGTGAGATAGAACCTTCGGCATGATGGTCATGTTTGGCCACATTATTGAAAACGGGAGCGGCAATTCCTCTGTCTGGAATGAACAGAGTTGCACCAAGGCAAAACAGAGTGACTATCAAATAATAGATGCTTTTTCTAGCCGCCATGTCAATGCAGATATTCACGTAGATATTTTTTCTTATGAAAGAGGGATAATATCTCTTCTACTTAAACTTTTATCCAAATTATCAACATCATAGGGTTACAGCAATATATTTGCGCCATTATAAAGCCGATTCGTCCTGTCGGCAAGGTGGTTTTTTTCTTCATGATTGACCTGTCTTTACTTTTGTGCAATACTCTCAATGATCTAATTTCATGGAAAGTATACTTTTTTACGCGAGGGCGGATAAGTGCGCTTGCGGGAAATTACAGCGAGGAGTGTTATGGTTGCAGATGGTGCTGAAGTAGGGATGACCTTGAACTATGTTCTTGACTCAAGCTGTGCCAAATATGGTGATGAACCCGCTATCGGTATGGCTCTGGAGACGCCGCTCAGCTATAAGGAACTCCATCGTAGAGTAATCGGTCTCGCCGCAAAATTGTTGAGCGAGGGAATTAAAAAAGGCGATCATGTTGCCATCCTAGCCGAAAATTCCCATAACTGGGGCATCGTTTATCTTGCCATTGTCCGGATTGGTGCGATTGCCGTACCCATACTACCTGATCTGCCGGAAGCTGATGTTCATCACATTCTCAAAGAAATGAAAACAAAGCTGCTGTTTACCACCCAGCGGCAGATGGACAAGGTCTACGAAATGAACCGCAAGATCTTGGAGAGAATTGTAACACTCGACGATTATCTTGGTATTTCCGGAATTGTTGAAATAACAAGATTCTCAGATTACTTGCGAGATGCCGAGGAACATCTGGAAAAACTAGAAGAAACAGGCAGTATAGAGTTTCCCGTCGTCGATGAGGATGACCTTGCCTCAATCCTCTATACCTCGGGAACCTCGGGATATTCAAAGGCTGTTATGCTTTCGCATAAGAGCTTTACTTCCAATGCCTATGCTGCTTCCGGACTTGCTGAGGTGAATGCCGGCGATGTTTTTCTCTCAATTTTGCCGGTGTCGCACACCTACGAGTTTACTTGCGGCTTCATTTTACCACTGCTTATGGGTTGCCGTATAGCCTATGCCGGCAAGACACCGACCCCGGCCATTTTGCAGAAACTCTGCCAGAACGAAAAACCAAGCGTCATCTTTGCTGTACCCCTGGTTCTCGAAAAAATCTACAAGAAGAGGGTACTTCCTAAAGTTGAAGGAAGTGGACTCCTTAAACTGATCTGTAAAACAGGAATAGGAAGAAGATTTATATATCGACGTATTGGTGCCAAACTTGAGGAGTTTTTTGGCGGCAATTTGAAATTCATGGGAGTGGGGGGTGCGGCATTGAATCCGGAAGTGGAAAAATTTCTGGTAGATGCCCAGTTTCCCTATCTTATAGGATATGGTTTAACCGAGGCCGCTCCCTTGCTTGCCGGCGGACCACTTGGTGATACCACCATAGCTCCGGGTTCCACGGGCAAGCCTATTCCTGGTGTGGACGTAAAGATCGTTGATCCCGATCCAGAGACCGGTGTAGGTGAGATATACGGTTGTGGACCAAATATAATGAAGGGCTACTTCAACGATGAAGAGGCAACAGCAGAGGTACTCACCGATGGAGGCTGGCTTGCCACGGGAGACCTTGGAGTTCTCGATGATGCGGGGAATCTTCATATCCGCGGCAGATCGAAGAATGTCATTGTCTTGCCCAGTGGTGAAAATGTTTATCCCGAGACCATTGAACACAAGATGAATTCCTATGGCTGGATTGTTGAGGCATTGGTCGTTGAGAATAACGGTCGCCTTGATGCCTGGGTTTATCCGGACTATGAACTCATAGACGAGCAGACCGCCGACCAATCCCGGACCCAACGGCACGAGTATATTGAACAATGCATTGAAAAGATGCGTCAAGAGCTCAATGAGGAATTACCAAAACAATCACGACTTACCAAAATTTTTGAGCGACGGGAACCATTTATAAAAACCGCAACCCATAAGATCAAACGCTATCTGTATGACGGCCAGAGTATGGCTCCCTAAGACCTGATCAGCACACCATCTCATTCCAATTCGAATAACAAGCGTAGACTGAAGCGCTATTTTGTTTGGTGATTATTATTTCAAGATAGAAATGGACCTGAGCAGAAAGCCTGTCAGGTGAATTGTGTCTCGAACTTGTTCATATGAAAATGCAGCAAACAGAATTAATAAGTGCAATTCAGCACAACTGTGATATTTCTGATGCCAGAGATCATGGTATTTATTCCATGTGCACCATGGTGCTTAAACTCCGTAATCTCTATAAATGGGAACACGGAATTGAACCGTGGGAAGAGCCTGACCCTCCCGACCTGCTTGACTGGATTGATAACAAGGAAAAATATTGGCAGACCCTCAATGAGCAGCAATTCCAGTCTTTAGCAATCAACGGCAATACGTATCAACCAGATGAATTGACTGCTATAAACGCAGCTTTTACCAGCCATGATTTGGTTTACGGCTTTGGCTACGGGCGATCCATGAAAGCTGTTTTCTTTGTCGCCGAAAAAGAGGAGGAGCGACAAATTGCCGGAAAAAAGGTGTTAATCCTTGGCAAAGAGTTGGCCAAAGAGATGGCCAGTCCCTTTGCCATGGCCCAGGATGGAGTTGTCTATGTTCGCAGGGAAAATCTCCGCTTTTTTCTCTGGGATCATATTCAGGAATTGCGCTCTTCCTGCCGAGAATCCTTTCGCCATGCGCTGGAACTTCACAGTGTGCTTGACGTGGAGGGACAGTTAGATCAGCAAAAGCTCCAGGAGAAATTTGATAGTTTAGTCGAGAGTGAAATGGATCTTTTTATCTATCATGAGATCGGTGAACTTTTACAAACCACTCTGGATAGTGCCACTCTGCAGAAGGTGATCAATACATTTCCGGCTTCGGTGATTGAGCTTGTCTGTCGCTCGATCAAGGATATCCTGGCGGATACCCATCCCCAAGGACTTCTGGCCCGGGTGATCGAGACAGAAAAGGACACGTCTCTGAGTTTTTATATAGGGTTTCTCGATGGCTTGCGGGCAAAGCTTTTTCCGGAAATATTTGATGCTTTTAGCAGGTTTCGACAAACATCCGACTGGAAAAGCATAGAAGATGCCAGAAAGGCATGCCGTCAGAGAAATATGGAGCTTGCTCGTAAGGTGAGGAATCTGGCCGATCAGCTAGGCACGTTCTCCGATGAAAAACTCGAGCGGGATTTTCATACTCATATCGTTGAACCGTTGGGTCTCGAAGTGCCAGCGCAGCAATAACCCGGATTTCTCATGAGCATTGTTTTTATTTGAGGAGGCAGAAAATCTGAAGCCTAGACGTTGAAGTCTCAATAAATTATTTGAATTTCAATACAATGTTCACGAGAAATCCAGGCTAAATTGCCAAAGATGATACTGAGATCATCTTCGGCAGTATTAACCAAGAGCTACTCGACCGTTTTATACATCCCTTCGGTGAGTTCCAGGATCTCAGCCTCGTCGAGTGTTTCCTGCTCGAGAAGGATCTTGGCACATTTATCGATCAACTCCTTGTTCTTCTCCAGAATTTCGTAGGTTTTTGCAAATATGGTGTCTACGATTTTTTTGACGGCATTATCTATCTGCTCATTGGTACGGTCACTCGCCGCATATTTACCGGACATCCCGTACTGGCCCAGATGATCAGTTTTGGGATCTTCATGGACAATGTGGCCGATGTCTTCATCCATGCCGTAACGAGTGACCATGCTTCTGGCAATATCAGTGGTTCGGGCGAGATCATCAGATGCGCCCGTGGATAGATGATTAAAAAAGAGCTTTTCCGAGATTCGGCCGCCCAGAAGAACGGCGATTTTACGTTCAAGCTCTTCTTTTGTCATGAGAAAGCGGTCTTCGGTAGGACGTTGTAGAGTGTATCCCAAAGCACCTATGCCTCTCGGAATGATAGAGATTTTCTGCACCGGATCTGTTCCCGGCAGGGCGAGAGCAACAAAGGCATGCCCCATTTCGTGATAGGCGACGATTTCACGTTCCCGTTTGTTGAGAACTCTGTTGCGTTTTTCCAGACCAGCGATAATGCGCTCAATTGCCTCGTTGAAGTCTTCCATGGCGACCTGATCTGCTTGCCTTCTGG
>JASJDT010000210.1 GCA_030065655.1 Desulfocapsaceae bacterium
TTATACAGTGACCTTGATTATCTTCTTTTAGGGTATCTTGTAGAAAATATTAGCGGTATGGAGCTGGCAAGGTATTGGCAAGAGAAAATAGCAGGTCCCCTGAAAGTAGAAGATAAATTTTATTTTATGGGCGACAAGAAAACAAATCTCCAGAAAGTATCCTTTGCTGTGACAGGTAAATGTTCTTGGACTGGTTCTATACTGGCTGGATTGGTGCATGATGATAATTGCCGGGCTATTGGCAGAATATCGGGTCATGCCGGGCTATTTGGCACATTGGCTGGTGTATTAGACATCTGTGAAAGCATTCTGTTGAAATACATAGGAGAAAAACAGCATCCATCTTACAATAGAGAGGATCTTCTTTACCTTCTAAAAAGGAGGAAGAGAGAACAATGGGCTTGTGGCTTTGATGTTCCCACGGGTGAAAACCCTTCCTGTGGCCAATGTTTTTCGAAAAAAACCATCGGCCACCTCGGTTTCACCGGCACATCGTTCTGGATTGACTTAATTGAGAGAAAAATTGCGGTTGTTTTGACCAATAGAGTTATTTATGGCAGTAACAACGAAACCATCAAAGATTTGCGGCCAAAGTTGCACGATGTCCTTTTCTCGACGCGATAGGAGAATAAAGGATAAGGGGGGAGGATATTAGTCATCATCTTTTTTGATAAAATAGCTGACATAGTGCTCATTATCCTTTTCCCCTAAAAATTCGTGAAACATACGGGTACACCAACTGTCAAAATCATCATGGCAACCGGGATCCGTACAGTCTACCCGAACGATTTCTTCAATTTTCATGGTTGCCAGTTCTCTTTTCAAGCGGAGCAGAGGCAGAGGACTGGGAATATCTTTTGCATCAATTATTCTGTCAGGAATAACGTTTTCTTTTAATGGCTTAACGCTGCTCATCGGGATCGTCGCTTATAAGTTGCAGTAAAATAAGAAAAAATAGTTTATACTACCCAAAGATTACTCAAGGTGGTTTTACCTGTCAAGTTAATGCAAGAAACAGTTGGCGAGAAGGAGCTATAATGAGTGAAGGGAAAGAATTGCGGAAAAAAATATTAGCCTTACGTGATTCCTTAAGTGATGGTGAATTAACAGAGAAAAGTTCAAAAATATCTGAGAAAATTCTTGGTTTCAAAGAGATAGAAATGGCCAGGAACATTTTTATCTATGTTAATTTCCGCAGTGAAGTTATTACCTTATCACTTATTTCTGAATTAATGAAGTTGAATAAAAGAATTTCGGTTCCAAAAACCAACTCTCAGGAAAACAGAATAGACGCCATTCATATAGAAGATCTCTCGGCGGATCTTGTCCCCGGGTATGCCGATATACCAGAACCCCGGTCTGATCTTCTTACCGAAAATATTACAGAACCACAGAATATAGACATTGTCATTTTGCCCGGATCCGTGTTTGATGAACGGGGCGGAAGATTCGGCTATGGCGGAGGCTATTATGACCGTTTCGTCGAAAAAATTCCTTTTGCTGTACGTATAGGTCTGGCCTTTGATATACAGGTAGTTAAAGAAGCTCCACTCCAACCCCATGATGAATTACTCGACTACATAGTAACTGAAAACAGGATAATCGAGGTGGATAGCAGACTATAAAAAAGATAATGATAAAAAATGCTTAGCTGTTTTCCTCTTCTAAAAGGAGGCTGTCCAGCACAAGAGATTTTCTCCTTTTTATAATACGCTTTGACCTTTTCAGTTAACCAGTCAAGGCTATAAAGAATGAGAAGATAAAGGATATTTACAAAAGCAGCCTTTAAAATAAAAGACAGCATCCCTTTATAGGTGATTGATAAAAACATCAGGGACAGCACCAGAAAAAATCACCAGATCCTCATTTCATAGATCACTTCCTTATTACATTTAACTATTCGATTTTTACAAGTAAATAACTTATAGAGTCCTTGCTTCAGGAGGAAGAGAAAACCTGCCAGAAAGAAAGCTGTTTGAAAAAAAAAAGTGGAGAAAGTAAGGTTAATGCTGAACAGTTTGAAATTTGGCTGATGCCCAAAAGAAGAGCATGATTGGTACGGAGAAGGGTTTGGAAAAGGAAAAATCAAAAATACTTGTCGCCGATGATGATCCCATGGTGCGCAACACCGTCTCTAAAATATTGGAGATGTTTGGCCATACGGTCAAAACGGTGGACGACGGCAGTGAAGTTTTAAAAGTAGTAGACGATAGTTTCGAAGTAATCATACTTGATATAAATATGCCAGGCATGGATGGGTTTGCAACTATCGAGGCACTAAATGATCTTAATCTGCAGATCCCGGTTCTTTTTCTAACAGGCGCTGGCTCGATGGATTACGCCGTCAAGGCTATCAATCTAGGTGTTTATGATTTTCTCACCAAGCCCATAGAAGATCTTGATATCTTCAATGTAAAAATACGGCGTGCCATTGAGAAGAGAATGTATGTCATTAAAGAGAGGAAGTATCGTGAATCCCTCGAAGATGATGTGCAACAAAAAGCAGAGATGCTGGAGAAGCAGAACAGACTTCTTCTGCAGTACAGCGAGAACCTGGAAAAGGCAACTGTTCAGATGATGAGCAGTATGCAAAACGCCATGGAGGAGAAGGATTACTATACGGCAGGCCATACCATGAGGGTTACGGAATATGCTGTTTTGCTCGGTCAGGCCATGGATTTGGTGGAAAAGGATCAGACCATATTGCGCAGGGCGGCGCAATTTCATGACATTGGTAAGTTGGTAATTGATCTATCCTGCATTCAAAAACCGGGTAAACTGACTGCCGAGGAATGGGACCTTATCAAGAAACATCCCAGCGTTGGTGCAAATATTGTCAAACCACTAAAATTCATGGAAAGAGAACAATTCATCATCCGTCATCACCATGAAAGAGTGGACGGCAAAGGTTATCCTTATGGCATTAATGGCGAAGAGTTGGATCAGCTCACCAAAATTCTTACTGTGGTTGACAGCTACGATGCTATGACCTCCAAACGCAACTATCGGACGAATTTAAATATGGAGGAAGCGTTGAACGAGCTGTATGACTGCGCAGACGCGCAATTTGACCGACCGACAGTGGAAGTTTTTGCTAAGACCATAGTTGACTTCAACCCAACCAACAGTATCTTCTCCAAAGAATATCTGGAAAACTATACCATTTCCGAATAATCATCACTCTATAGAGGTTTGGACAGACAATGAAAATTAGTAGACAGGAAGTGGAGCATGTTGCTCACCTGGCCCGACTAAATCTTTCCGAGGACGATCTGGTAAAAATGACCGGTCAACTCGATGAAATTCTTAATTATGTAGCTAAGTTGGAAGAACTCGATACAACAGACATAGAGCCAACCACCCATGCATTTTCCGTAAAAAATGCCTACCGAGACGATATCGCTCAAGAATCGCTGACCCAGGAAGAATCCTTGCGCAACTGTGCTGTCAGAAACAATGAAGCCTTCATTGTTCCTCGGATACTGTGATATAACCTTCAATTTTTTATCGGAAGTCCATTATAAAATACAATGCAACCCTATACTCTTACCATAGCGGAATCCCTGGATCACCTCCAAAAAAAAGAACTCACCTCCAAGGATCTTGTCGAAAGCTGTCTGCAGCGAATCAACAAAACCGAGACAAAGCTACATTCATTTATTTCAGTCTTTGAGGAAAAGGCAATGCGTCGCGCCGAAGAGGAGGACAATAAACGGCAGCAGGGCCAGAGCGGTTCGTTGAGCGGTATACCCATATCCATTAAAGATCTTCTTTGTGCCAAGGATACAGCCACCACCTGTGGTTCAAAAATGCTGGAAAACTTCATATCGCCATATAATGCAACGGTGGTTGAAAAACTCGAAAACGAAGGAGCAGTGATTATCGGCAAGGTAGCCATGGACGAGTTCGCCATGGGGTCAACATCGGAGACCTGTGCCTTCGGCGTGCCGGACAATCCTTGGAAAGAGGGGTATATAACCGGTGGTTCTTCCGGTGGTTCGGCATCATCGGTGGCTGGCGGTCAATGTTTGGCTTCGCTGGGATCCGACACCGGAGGCTCTGTACGGCAGCCGGCTTCACTGTGCGGAGTTGTTGGATTAAAACCGACCTATGGCAGAGTTTCCCGATACGGTCTGGTTGCCTTCGCCTCTTCTCTTGATCAGGTCGGTCCGTTAACCAGAGATGTCAGGGATTGTGCCCTGATGATGAATTGCATAGCAGGTTACGACGAAAAAGACTCAACTTCGGTGAAGATAGATAAAGGAGATTTTCGCCAAAGTCTCGAGGCCGGTGTAAAGGGCTTAAAAATAGGAGTTCCTCGGGAATACTTTGGAGAGGGACTTAACGAAGACGTTGAGAAGATAGTCCGTAACGGTGTTGCCATTCTGGAGGATGCGGGAGCAGAGGTTATGGATGTCTCAATGCCACACACGGAATATTGTGTCGCAGCGTATTATCTTATTGCTCCGGCGGAAGCAAGCTCAAACCTGGCGCGCTATGATGGAGTGGTTTACGGTTATCGCGACGGGACTGCTGATTCACTGATGGATATGTATAAACAAACGCGTTCGCAGGGGTTTGGCGATGAAGTTAAACGCCGTATTCTCATCGGCACATATGCTTTATCTTCAGGATATTACGATGCATATTATAAAAAGGCATCCCAGGTGCGTACAATTATTTTGAATGACTATAAAAAGGTCTTCGAACAATGTGATGCCATTATTTCACCCGTAGCTCCAACCGCCGCCTGGAAGCGCGGAGAGTCAGCAGATGATCCGTTGGCCCTCTATCTCTCAGATATTTTCTCCCTTTCGGCAAATCTTGCTGGAGTTCCTGGGCTTTCTGTACCGGGCGGCTTTACCGCCGACGGGCTGCCCGTTGGTATTCAGCTGCAGGGACCTCATTTCCGGGAAGATATTTTGCTAAAGCTTGCCTACAACATTGAGAAATCAACAAATCTGGCTAACGTTCTGCCCGAGATTCAGCAATAATTTCCTGGGAGTCATGGGGAGCCTTTCGTGACAAATAAACAGCAAATAATAACCATTGACGGACCTTCTGGTGTCGGCAAGTCATCGGTCAGCCGCAATCTTGCCGCTGAGCTTGGTTATGTCTATCTTGACACCGGAGCAATGTACAGGGCTGTGGCGCTTTATTTTGTCAGGCAACAGGTTGCTGTTGATGATGAGAAACAGATAGCTCCAGGGTTGACAGGTATCCACCTCACCCTCGAACCCGCAGCTTCAATGGAAGATGATGTGGGGGTTTTTCTCAATGGCGACGATGTCAGTGAAGCGATCAGGACACCGGAGTTATCCATGGCAGCGTCCAAAATATCCGCTTTACCCGCTGTTCGAAGTTATCTGACAGCCATGCAGAGAACTTTGGCCGGCAAAGGAAAGGTTATAGCCGAAGGAAGAGACATGGGAACCGTGGTTTTTCCTTTGGCGCAACACAAATTCTTTCTTGAAGCAGATCCTCGTGAGCGTTGCCGACGAAGAGTGAGACAGCTCAAAGACAAGGGTGTTGACGTTGATGAGCAGGAGATTCTGTCAATGATTTTAAAAAGGGATAATGATGACAGCACTAGAGCTCTCGCTCCCTTGAAAAAAGCAGAGGACGCCTACACTATTGACACCACCTCACTTTCACTCGATCAGGTCTGTTCGCTCATTCTTGAGCGTATAGTTAACACGGCCCGGCAGGGGTAAGGCCAGGCCGCAGCTTTAAGGGTGCTATTCGAGAATAAAGTCGTCTCTTCTGTTTTGGGCGTAGGAAAACTCATCTTCACCGGTAAACAACGGTTGTTCTTCTCCGTAGCTGACGGTACGAATCCTGCTGGCTTCGATTCCAAGGTTTACTAAATACTGCTTGGCAACCAGAGCTCGGCGCTGACCAAGCGCGAGGTTATACTCCTTGGTTCCCCGCGAGTCACAATTTCCCTCAATGACAATTCGAGTTCCGGGATTTTCTTGGAGATATCTGGCGTTGTTCATCATAGCTTCGACCATGTCAGGTCGAACGATGGCCTGATCGAAGTTAAAATAAATTGGGCGTAAACCGACGGAAGAACGTCCCTGGGTTTTTTTGTATTCCTCGGACAATTGTTCGCCGTCTTGATTGACAGAAAGGTTGCCGGTGGGACCGGCGCCAGCCATGGTTCCGGTGTCATCAAGAGTGCCTTCGGTACGGAGCGATCTCTCTGAGTAGCCAGGTGTGTCTGCATAGCCTGGTGTATCGGCTGCCGGATACTCAATGTCAGTTCCTCCGGTAAGTGTCGGAGAATCAGAATCGGTATCAAG
>JASJDT010000211.1 GCA_030065655.1 Desulfocapsaceae bacterium
AATTACAGCAACCCGATAAATATCAAGCATCCCAAAGTGCGATGGAAGGTCATTGAGCACCTACTGACCTCCAGTGTTTCGCAAAGTTCCGTAGTTCCGGGAACCTGCTCTCCGACCTTTATGGTCTGGGAAAGCACTCCATGCAGTAGGTGCTCAATGACCTTCCATCGCACTTTGGGATGCTTGATATTTATCGGGTTGCTGTAATTGTACTGTCGTGATTGAGCCATAGTGTTTCTCGTATCCGCATTTACCATTCAGCTACGGACCCATCCGGGTGGCGCCAGACCGGATTGCGCCAGCGGTGGCCTACAGCGGCCTGCTTCTCAACTTTTTTCTCATTTATTTCAATTCCAAGGCCAGGCTCGTCGGAGAGGCTCACATATCCGTCATGGTAGCTGAAAACATCCGGGTCCTTGAGGTAATCAAGAAGGTCATTGTCCTGGTTATAGTGGATGCCCAGGCTCTGCTCCTGGATGAAGGCATTATAGCTTACGGCATCAAGCTGCAAACAGGCAGCAAGTGCGATGGGTCCAAGCGGGCAGTGAGGGGCAATAGCAATATCGTAGGCCTCTGCCATGGCAGCTATTTTCCTGCACTCGGTAATACCCCCAGCGTGAGAAAGATCAGGCTGGATAATGTCCACACTTCCTGATTCGAATACTCGCTTGAAATCAAAGCGGCTGTATAAGCGCTCACCTGCTGCAATGGGGATGTTGCAATGTCGCCTGATCTCGAGCATTTCTTCAAGGTTTTCCGAAAGTACTGGCTCCTCGATAAACATGAGATTGAACTGCTCAAGTTCCTTTGCGATGATGCGGGCCATCGGTTTATGTACTCTTCCATGGAAATCTACCCCTATATCAAAATACGGCCCGCATGCTTCCCGGATATTAGCCACCCTTTCGACAAGTTCGTCAATTTTTCTGTGGGAGTCGACTATCTGCATTTCCTCGGTACCGTTCATTTTTACTGCAGTGCCACCATTTTCCTTTACCTGTTTAGCAGCAATGCCGACATCTCGCGGTCGATCACCACCAATCCATTGATAAATCCGAACCTTGTCCCGACAACGTCCACCCAATAGGTCATAGACAGGGGCATTGTAATATTTTCCTTTGATGTCCCACAGTGCCTGGTCGATGCCCGCAATCGCACTCATCAAGATAGGGCCGCCACGATAAAACGCGGTCCTAAAGAGTTCCTGCCAGATATCCTCTATTCTTGAGGGATCCTTGCCAATTAGCGAGTCCATCATTTCCAGCACCGCGGCTTCAACAGTGTGTGCCTTTCCTTCTATAACCGGCTCACCCCATCCCGTAATCCCGGAATCGGTTTCGATTTTCAAGAACAACCACCTTGGTGGGACTATCCAGGTTGAATATGATCGTATTTTCATAATGTGGTATCCAAAGGTTGTGCTGTCACCTAAGATGTATTTTTTTGTGGATGTAAAAATAGTATTTTTATATTCACAAAAATATGTGTACACTGGCACAGCAGGTTACGTCAACAAAAAATACGAGGAAGAGCGATGATAAAACTTATAGCGGTGGACTGGGGTACGAGTTCTTTAAGGGTTTATTTGCTCGATCAAAATTGCGAAATTACAAATAATCTGCGTTCAGACAGGGGTATATCCACAGTTGCAGATAATAATTTCGAAGCAGTCCTTTATGAGCATCTTGTGCAGCTGGATGTTGCTGAAGATGTCATTCCCATTATTGCCTCCGGCATGATCACCAGTCGCCAGGGTTGGCATGAAACACAGTATGTAGAATGTCCCGCGGGTATTGAAGCGCTTGCTTCAAGTCTAGAATCTCTTGATACCAGTCTCGGTAGGGTCATGTTTGTTCCCGGGGTAAAACAATATGAGCCATTCCCCGATATCATGCGTGGTGAGGAAACACAGCTCGCTGGACTGTCGCACTCTCAAAAGCGTGTTGCTTTGCTGCCTGGAACACATTCGAAATGGGTACTTCTCAAGAATGAAAGGATTGACCAATTCTCAACATTTATGACCGGGGACTTGTTTAAAGCGGTGCGCAGCCATACTATCCTGCGATCGCTTAAAGATCAGTGGGCAGAAGATGCTTTCACTCAAGGGGTAGTTGATGGAAAAGTCGGTTTGAATGAGAAGATAGGGTTGCTATCCAGCCTCTTCCAGACACGGGTGAAAACCATTCTTGATCTCTCCCGCTATACCGAGTCTGCAAGCTATCTCTCCGGTCTGCTTATCGGATATGAGATAGCTGAGGCGCTTCATAACGGATATTCTTTAGCCACTAATGTTGTGGTCATAGGTGAAACCCAGCTTGCTGATCACTATATAACAGCACTGGAGGTATTTGGCATAAGAGGAGAGAAAGCACTAGCTGATATTGCCTCTAGAGGACTTTTTGCCATAGCCAGTAAAGCAGGCCTAATAAGTGAGTGATGTATGAAACTGAAAGATAGTTTGAGGGAGTTTCCATTCATTGCGATAACCCGCGGTCTTGAACCACATCAAGCTGTCCATTGTATTGAGATTTTGATTCAGGCGGGTTTTACCATTATAGAGAATCCCCTCAACTCGCCCCGGCCGTTTGAATCTATACAAAGTATGGCTAAATATGCTGGAGAAAAGGCGCTGATTGGGGCAGGAACCGTAACGAAAGTGTCCCAGGTGGAGTTGGTAAAACACGCCGGTGGGCGGGTTATTGTATCTCCCCATTGTGATATCAAGATTATAAAGCAGACCAAGAAGAGTGGACTTGTTTCCATTCCTGGGGTGGCAACTCCAACCGAGGCCATGGTGGCCTTGAATGCAGGAGCCGATGCACTTAAGCTTTTTCCCGCAGAAATCATTAGCCCTGCAGCGGTTAAAGCCATTAGAGCGGTTCTTCCAGCCGAAACCCTGCTTATCCTTGTTGGTGGAATAAATAGCACCAACTGGCAGACCTACAGCGAGGCGGGAGCATCCGGTTTTGGAATCGGATCCTCCCTCTATAAACCGGGTATTTCTGGTGAGCAGCTGTTGCAAAAGGCGTTACTTTTCAGAGACAGTCTGGGCTGACAGGCCAATACCCACACCTACCTGAAGAGAAACACAGCAAGCAGAAGAACATTGTTTTCGTAAAATGAAACTCATCTATTTCTTGCTGATCAAATCCGCCTTATCTCAAAGACCACGTGGCAATAAAGCCCGACTAAGCATGTTGCGGCTACTATCGGTGTTCATCAGGTTTTAAAGAAGTCTCTATTTTTTTGGTAACCCTTTCTAGCGGTCCTTGAGATTCACACGATTTAAGAGAAGTTGGTAATCCTCATCGGTTTTAACAAAGACTCCCAGATTTCCCAGGCGTACGTGGTCAAGACCTGCCGACTTAGCACTTTCATAGGCACGAATCATTTCAGAGGTGGTTGGTGAGCGATAGCTTCCCATGCGGTGTTCAGGGAAGAAGGCCAGGATGGTAAACGGTATGCTGGTATCGACTGCAGCCAGATTGGTCGCAATTTTTTGCAACTGATCGCAATCCACCACTTCCGGGATATAAAGAGAGAGCACTTCCAGTATAAACCCGCGCTTTAGAATCTGAGAAGGGAGCTCAAGAATGTGTTGGTTGGTACATCCTGTCAACCAGCGGTGGACATCATCGTCCCAGGCCTTGATGTCCAGCCAGAAACCGTCCACGCCGTAGTTTTTAAACACTTCCAGGTTCTGGGCGGTCAGGCCATAGCCATTTGTTTCTATGAGCATCCACAACCGTGTATTGGCCTTGATGAGGGAAGCACATTGAGCATAAAATTCCGGTCGGCAAGTGAGGTCACCACCAGTAAATGCCACAATGTTGCGAGCTGGACCAAATCCTTGCGGACTGAGAACAATCTGATCCGGTTCCAGGAGTCCAGGACACGCATTAGAGGAACGGTCCTGGGTCACGCATGAGCCGCAACAGCGACAGCTGTTCTGGGCGTGCCAGGATGTCGCCTGCTCCCGAGGCTCATAGAGTGTGACATTTTTCTCGTACTCCTTGGCTGCCTGAAGAATATCCTCAGGACTATACCATCCCCCCTCCTTAACTTTGCTGAAATACCAGGAGTGACATTTACTACAGGACATATTGCAGCCGGACTGGTAGATGGAGAGATAGTTTTCAGGACGTGATAAATGAATTGCGCTGATAAGTCGGTGCAACCCGTCCGAATCCTCTCTCAGGGTAGTTTGACAGGCTGGGGCCTTTAGGTCTCCACTCCGAACGGAACAGCTGCCCTGTGCTAGGCCCTGTCTTTTCAGTGCACATTCGACGCGTTCCATTTTTCTCAGTATTATGAGTTAACTTTTGTGTTTAAAAGCCCGCTTCTGTTTTAATTATGAGCCTCTTTCCTCTCAGCCGTGGGGAGAACCTAGTTGTTACAACGCAATCAGTTCACGAAAATCACCTGGCAAATTCAGCATAAAAGCCTCCCGGGTTTAGCTCGCGAAACTGCAGCTTACTATCATTAATTAAAAAACAGCGAATTTCGGTGCAGAGTTCGCAATGGTTCAGATAATCCTTTTTTTGAGGGGAAAAACCGAACTCGTTACTGGCCAGGTTATGTAATTCGTTTATGCCACCTGCAGTCAATTGCTCCAGCAATGGGTATTTACCGGGGCTCAGCGGACGCCCCAGATCGTTCATGTCGATGACAAGACCTGCACAGAGACCGGGAATATATTTGCCGTAGAGATCAATATGGAAATGGGAAGTATCAGCAAGGGAGTTGGCGCAGTTCGCCGGGCTTTTTTCCATGATTTCCTCCACTGAATATAGTGGATACGCATGTGCCATGGTGGTTAGTGCCCGGCCGCCTAGATGAATCCAGTAACGCTCAAGGGTGCTTTGCAGATAGTTGGGACCAAAAGCTTTTTCAAAATCCGCCATAGAGTGGGTCTGGTTTTCATCCATTGCTCGTATATCTGGGATAAAGTCACTTTTCCATGGAAAAACCTGCATACCACTGCTTTGGCAGGCGTCTAAAACTCCCTGGACCCGGGAATAGGGTATATGGGCATTATGGAAAGGGCTGATTGAAACCAGCAATGTGTCCACACCAACCGCCAGCAAACGGTTCAGAAGTGACGCGGCATGATGCTGGTCCTTAAACCAGGAGGAATTTGTTTCAACATAGTCAATGGCCACTCCGATGTTGTCGGCAACTTCCAGAACCTCAAGGAGTTTTTCAACATCCAAAAGTGGTTCTCCACCCCCGATGTGTACAGACCTGCAGCCAAGATCTGCGATACATCTAAAGATGTCTTTTGCCGTATCAGCATCCAAATAGTCTTTTGATCGGTGGGGACCGCAATTATACAAACAATGGCCGCAGCGTGAGGGGCAGTTGTAGTTGGTTATCACCCCGCCGGAAACCAGATACTGTATAGACAATTCAGTCATAATTAGACAGCTCAGCTGGAATTATTCTTCTCACTTTTCTTTACCGCGTCTTTTTAGCTCTTTGAGCAGGTGTTTTTCTTCTCTGTTATCTGCACCCGGTGGAACGTAGCCTTTAAACAGATCCACCAGCACATCAAACGGGTCGAGTAACGTTCCGCAGGCGGCGCATCGCACTGTTCGAAAAACCGTATAGGCTATTACCTGCCTGTGATCACATCTTCCGGTATGCTCATCAGTATGTAATGGCTGTTTTTTCGTAGGATCAAACCGGATAATCTTTGCCACCCGTCACCTCCGCTTAAAAGCACTAGAGTAAATTTTTTTCTTTATCTATATTTTACCCGGACGGTCTTCATTAAGAAAGAAACTGTTTTTTGATTACCTACATTGCTCAGCAATGTGTCGCAGAATAGTGTTGGATTTTTCTTTGAACGCAATGACTCATTCGCCTGGATAAAATTATCGCCGTCCAGGCTAAAAAACTTCGTGAAAAACCCAGTCCGATCCACTATGAAAAGGGGATTTAATTATCAGATTCAGGAAGACAGGGTATTACCCAGTATTTCCAAGGTAAATGCAAAGAATAGGTGCAGCCGCTTCATCCTAACAGAATGTATGGCACAGTATATTCCGCACTGTGAACGAACCTTCTATTAAAGAAGGCTCGGTTCGATGGATTCTGCGAATAGTTTTGAAGTTTCGCGTATATGATTACAGAGAATTGTTGCTATCTTTCTCAATAGTTTTGTTCCACACCGGGGATACTGATTAACCAGCAGATCAAAGCTTTTCCTGGAAAGAACTAATACCGAGGTGGGTTCAACGGCGATTGCTGAGGCGGATCGTGTTTCCTGATCGATGAGCGCCATTTCTCCAAGTGTATCGCCACGGCTCAAAGAAGCCAGGGCAACAGGGGTCTCTTTTTGTGTGTGCTTTGTGATTTCAATGCGGCCATCTATAATTATCGCGAAAAAATCACCTTCATCACCCTGAAGGAAAAGTGCTTCATCCTCAACCAGCGAACGGAATTTTGAATGTTTCACCAG
>JASJDT010000004.1 GCA_030065655.1 Desulfocapsaceae bacterium
ATAGACAATCGTATGGCTCGCATTCTTAATGACGGTTCCAGCGAGATCTACGTGGCAGATGGTAATACCTATTTATTTCTGCAGGTAAATAGAGGAGCGATTGAAAATCTCGGCTACACCGAGGCCGAACTGCTGGAAACATCTCTCCTGGATATATTCAACGACCTGGATCATGACAAACTTCAGCTACTCTTAGCTCCTCTGCATGAGGATCCCAGGCAGATCGTCATTCATAACGGCCAGAGCAAGCGCAAAGACGGTAGTATCTATCCGGTAGAAGCACGTTTCCAGATCTCCACTAATGATACACCTATAATTGTTGCAACTGTCTACGATATCACTGAACGAAAAGAGTGGGAAAAAAAGCTCATCTATCAGGCAAATTATGACCAGCTTACCGGTCTGCTTAACCGCCATTACATGCAGTCCTACATGTCTTCTGTTTTCGCCCGGGCCAGAAGGTATCAACATAAGGTCGCCCTTCTTTTTATGGATATCGACAACTTTAAAGATATTAATGATTCCCTCGGCCATGATACCGGAGATGAAATTCTTGTCAAAACAGCCAAGAGGATTAATAGCGTTTTGCGGGAGACCGATACCCCAGCCCGAACCGGTGGAGATGAATTCACTATTCTCATTGAGCAGGTAAAAGAAATCTCCCACGCTGAAGTTGTTGCCAAAAAACTCATTGATATTTTTGCAGAACCGTTCATCGTTCAGGACAGGCAGGTACATGCCACGGCAAGCATCGGCATCAGCATCTATCCCGACGACGGTACCACGCACGATCAGCTCATGCAGTATGCCGACATTGCCATGTACCAGGCCAAGGACGACGGCCGCAATAACTACCGTTTTTTCTCACTGCAAATGCGCAAGTTGTCTGAAGAACAGATGATGCTTGCCAGTCATCTGCGTTATGCCCTGGCTAACGATGAATTTTTTCTGCTCTACCAACCAAAAATAGATCTGACAACTAGCAGGATAACCGGGGCCGAAGCACTGATTCGCTGGCAAAATCCGACTTTGGGGGAGGTTTCGCCAAGGGTGTTTATTCCGCTCGCCGAAAAAATGGGTTTGATAAAGGATATCGGTTGCTGGGTACTTAAGGAAGCCTGCCGTGAGGCTTATGCCTGGAACAACCTTTCGGGCGAAAAGCTCCAGGTTTCGGTAAATGTCTCACCCCAGCAATTCCGCACAGGCTCACTGCTTGAAGATGTCGACCTGGCTCTTCGTTTAAGCGGCCTTGCCAGTTCGGAACTTGAACTGGAAATTACTGAAAGTCTGTTGCTTTACGACTCCAAGGACCAGCTCGAAATGCTTCGCACCCTAAATACCAGGGGCATAGATCTGGCCCTTGATGATTTTGGCACAGGCTACTCCTCGCTAAGTTATCTGAAGCGCTTTCCGGTAAAGGTCTTGAAAATTGACCGTAGCTTTATTCACGATCTGATGGAGAATGAAAACAGTAAAGCCCTCGTCGAAGCAATCATTGCCATGGCCAAAAGTCTTAAGCTTGACATGGTGGCTGAGGGCGTCGAAAGTGAAGAACAACTCGCATTCCTCCGTAAAAATGATGTCATGATTGCCCAGGGTTTTTATTTCAGCCCACCCATACCCCCCGAAAGGTTCAGGGAAATGCTGACGCACTGGCGTGTCCCCTGGTTGACTGTAGATGCCTCGAAGCCAAATTGATGGACTGTTGCTTCCCAGTTCAATCATTCATACTTAGCCATTCCCAAAGCTTCTCAGCCAGTAGGTAGTTTCAACTCATGAATTATTAAGGCTATGTTCATCTGGCCTTGCATTCCCTGCAGATTTGTGATTGTTTAAGTATAAGATAAAATTATTATCCGCTTCACTGGAATGTGGTGATGAGCATTCTGCAATTCTTAAAAAGCGGCGATGCATTGGGGGAAATCACGAGCCGAACATAAAAGCAAGAAGCGTGGGGTGTTCGGTCCGCGGTTTATGTTTGTATATCATCAATAATTTGTCATACAATGGGGACGGACGCCATCGCCAGCGTTCTTGACGAAAGTATGCCCACCGAGAATTGTCAAACCAATACCGCCGATTCAGCAAAAAGCAGGGATCCCATGCAGCGGTCCAAGACATACTGGGATCTCATTGACCATTTTCTCGAAGTAATCCATGCAGAGACCGGATTCCCTGTAGTTATTTACGACACCGAGGGGTATATCGTCAAAGCAACGGATACATCACGTATTGGCGACCTCCATGCCGGAGCGGAACAGATCATGAAGTCGGGAGCTCCCGATTGTGCCATCACTGATGAGGAAGCTGAAAACAATCCCCTTGTCAAGGAAGGGTTCAGCTGCCCCATTTACCTGGATGGTAAAATCGTTGCAGGTTTCGGCATTACCGGTAAACTCGATATCGTCACTCCCATTGCCAGAGTCGCTTCAAAGACTATTCAGGCATGGTTCAACGAGCAGGAATACCTCGACAGACTGGAACGGTCTGAGTTGCGTTACCGCAATATCTTCAATCATTCCTTACATGGGATTTTCCAGACAACCGCAGGTGGACGTATGGTGACGGCCAACCCGCAACTGGCAAAAGTTCTCGGATATGACTCTCCCGATGATCTTCTCCAAGCCGCCACCGATGTGGCCAGCCAGCTCTATGTATTCCCTGAGGATCGCCAGCGTTTGCTGGCCATTATCCAGGACCAGGGGATAGTCAGCGGGTTTGTCACCAAGGTATATCGCAAAGATGGCACCATCATCGATGCCAAAATTAATGCCAGCACCATATTTGATAAAGAACACGATACAATTCTGACCGAAGGCTTCCTTGAAGATATTACCGAGCGAAAGAAAGCCGAGGAGGCTATCCGTCTCTCCGAAGAAAAATTTTCTAAAGCTTTCAACAACTGTCCTGTCTGGGTGGTGCTGAGTTCATTGAAATCAGGAAGATATATCGAGGTGAACCAGAGTTTCCTCAGTACCATGGGCTTTCAGCGTGATGAGGTGATCGACCGAACCTCAACTGAACTTGGCACGTGGATTCATCCTAAGGAGCGACAAACAATAATTGGGGAGATAAGCAAACACGGCGCAATCAGCAATTATGAAGTAACCCGCCGAACTAAGAGTGGTGCCATTCTGAACACATTGTTCTGGGGCGATACCATTGAAATTGGCGGAGAGACCTGTCTACTCTCCGTTTCGCTTGATATAACCGATAAGGTTGCTGCCGAACAGGAGCGGCAAGAGCTTGAAAAAGCTCTCTACCATGCCCAGAAAATGGATGCGATCGGTCAGCTCGTTGGCGGCATTGCTCACGATTTCAACAATATGCTTGGTGGTATCATGGGAGCTGCGGAGATGCTTGAACTGCATCTTCCTGAAGATTCGAAGGCGTTAAAATTTCAAAAAATGATATTCGACACGGCCTCACGCTCAGCGGATCTTACCCGTAAGCTACTGGCCTTTGCCCGGACGACGCCGACGATTACCTCTACCGTTGTCGATATCCATGATATACTGCGGGAAACGGTGATAATCCTGGAAAATACAATTGACAGACGTATCCAACTGGTTGTAGACCTGGGTGCCAAAATGTGTTCGGTTGTGGGTGATCCTTCCCAGCTGCATAATGCTTTTCTCAATCTGGGTATCAACAGCTCGCAGGCCATGCCGGCTGGAGGAAAAATCTGTTTTATTACCCGTAATCAAATGTTGGCAGAGACCACCTATTCAGCAGCTGGCCTACCTTTAGCACCGGGCGAGTTTCTGGAGATCGAGGTCAGAGATACTGGCTGTGGTATCCCCCCGGAACATCTCGGCAAAATCTTTGACCCATTTTTCACGACCAAAGAGCAGGGCAAAGGCACAGGGCTGGGTCTTGCTGCTCTTTATGGGACAATACAACAACACAATGGCACAGTTAAGGTTGACAGTGAAATAGGATCAGGAACAAGTTTTACCATACTCCTGCCGCTTGCTGAGAAAGACACAGAAATTACTGATATCAAACCGGTGAAAAAGACGGGCAGCGGCAGAATTCTCGTTGTCGATGATGAGGAGGTCATGCGTCTGACAGCCAGAGCCATTCTGGAAGATTTGGGCTATACGGTGAAAACCGCCCAAAATGGTCTTGAAGCTTTGAGTGTCTACAAGACTGCTAGCTTCGATGCTGTGATACTGGACATGGTCATGCCGGTGATGAATGGTCGGGATTGTTTCGAAAAACTCCTCCAGCTTGATCCTTCGGCCAAAGTTATCCTCTCCTCAGGGTTTACCCGGGAAAGTGATTTGACGGAGATGAAAAAAAAGGGTTTGAAAAACTTTATCCGCAAACCTTACCGCAGCTCCGAACTCAGTCAGGTACTTCATAAAACCCTGAAGGAAAATTTGTGATTTCTGTCCGTTAATTCACTCTTCTTCCATTCTTCCAGCTTCATCTCTTAGTAAAATATTGTTGCAGCCTGATTAATTACTGCTTGAATAAACCCGTTGGTCACGACCTGCATGCCCATGTTATGAAGACATTTTTATAAAGATAAGCCAAACAGGAGAGTTTCCAAAACCGGAAACTGAAAGAACTTTCTTCAAACCTCAAACCCAAAACACCTAACCAGCTAAACAACCAAATACCTCTTGCCAGCTGCAAAAAAAACATCGCAGGGAAGCCAGCTTCAGGAAAAAATACTATTTTTTCCTTTTTTCTAATTGCGTGATGCAAAATCGCTCTTAACATGAAAGGATATAACCCTTCATAAAAATGGTGTTTAGATAGAGATGTTTACGGGCCGGGTCGCAAGGAGAGCAAAAGATCCACCTGATCTCTATACTTCAACTGTACAACCACAAAACATTCCAGGTCATCAACCTGGAAGCAACCCGACAGTTTCCATTAGCAATTCAGCGTGAAGCTGCCGTACATTGGTCTTGAACTCTTTTTGTAAGCAGGCTCCTTAACTCTATCTGCAGAAGGACGTTTGAACTGCAGAGAAGAAAAGCGGGGTTACCAATGGCTTCCTATAAAGGTGTACAGGGTGTTCTTACCGTACTAGAAGACTTTTTTAAAGCAAGGCTCCCTCTTGAGCTGAGCGAAGGGCCCACCAATGCGCGGGTAAACCTACTTGGCAGCAACGATATTGCCAACAAACTTAACGGCAATCTCCTCGGTATTTATCTTTATCGTCTTACCATCGACGATCACGGTCGTTCCCGTTTCTTCAAAGCTCAAGGCGCCGACAACGGTGCCGCTCAACCCGAGTTACCAATAAACCTGCATTTTTTACTCATAGCCAACGCCGGTAGCGCAACCATCGAGGCGGATCTCATGAGCTGGGCCATGGTGGAACTGGCCAATCACAGCCAACTGGATATTTCCCACCTGCAAACCAGCGATGATGAGTGGGGACATACGGAAATCATTAACATCACTCCTGTTGACCTGACCACAGAAGATCTCATGAGGATCTGGGATGGATTTGAGACTCCCTACACCATTGCCATGGCCTATGTCGCCAAAACCATACGCCTACGCCTGAACAGGCAACGCACCGAGGGACCCGACGTGGCTACCCGAGTCATTCCTGGAGGGAGAGTAATATGAGTGCAGCAAAGCTGAAAATTTTGGAAACCGGCGTATTGCACGCCAGTGATGTCATCTACTGGCTCGACGGAACCAGCGCAGAATCAGTGGCGGAAATGCAGCGGCTCAGCCATGCCTTAAAATTTGAATTATCCGCAAAACCAGGTGACGTTAAAGTACGGCAGGCTCCGGGTAAAACGGTTTTCTGGCGCAACCAGGCCACTACCATCATTTCGGGAGAGGCAACTGAAAATGATAAAAGTTTTGTCGACGGCGGATCCTATAGCCTTACAGGTACAGTCTATGATACCAAAGGTTATTACAATCCGCGGACTTTTTCCGTCACCCTGGGAGCCAGTACTGTTCCCATTGGCGGCCAGGGGATGATCGTCTATCCCACACCCCTGGGCACCCGATTTGGTAAAGGCGGAGGACTTATTGCTTCCCTCCGGTTTGCAAGCGATGAACGGTTGGTGGTCTGGGCACTGCTTAGTGCCGTGGTGACCGTGCCCGGGGTTGGCAGCCAGACCTATCGAGCCCAGACGGATCGGCACGGCGATGTCCTTTTACCTTTGCATCGCCTGCCGCCACTACCGGAAGGCCTAACGGAATACAGCGTTGCTTTAAGTGTGGAGGCATCACTCACCGCCACCCCGGAAGAACCGCTCAACACAGGCGACCTGGTACCTATGGATCTTGAGAGTCCTTCAGTTGCCGGCTCATTTGCCAACCCAATTACTTTTGCCATTGTACCCAATGAAATTCAAGCCATTCGATCCGCTAATAAACGTTACTTGGCCGTCCAGACAAGTTGACCGCACCCGAAAAGGAGAAGATTATGCCTGAATATTTAGCCCCAGCTGTTTATGTAGAGGAAGTAAGTTTTCGAGCCAAATCCATTGAAGGGGTGGGGACCAGTGTTGCAGGTATAGTTGGCCCCACGCGCTTCGGGCCGGTACGTGGCAAACCGGAAGTGGTTACCAGTTTTGCCGAATTCACCCGTATCTACGGTGATGTACAGAACCTGTCATTTGGCGGCTCTGCTGTGCTCAATCACACTGCCATGGCGGCCAAGGCCTTTTTTGACGGTGGCGGCAAACAGCTCTTCGTTGCCAGGGCGACGAATTACACCCAGCCCACAGACGGTTTTGCCGCTGTTACCGACGGCAGCAATAACGTCACCTTCAGCAGCAGGTTTCCCGGGGCAATGGGAGATTTCACCCTGGAGGTTGAGTGGCGTGATAGTGAAAATCTGTTGCAATCAACTATCACCTCAGCACCGGCCGAAGGGGAAGTAGTATTTCTCGAGGCAACCGGTCTGCCCGAGGGTGCGGTGGCCAGCGGCCTGTCAAGCGCTCACTTCCCGCTGGATATTCGCGGGCTGGTACAACGCAGCGGCGATCATTATCAGATCGTCGACGATCTCTGTGTGCTCGATCCGGACAATGGCGCCACGATTGCGGCCGCAGATCTTGAATCAGGCGGCAACCATCTGGTTGTGGCCAATATGGTCGTTGATGGCGACACCACCATTTCCTATACTCAGGTGGTGGCCAAAAGACCCACCAGCGGTCCACTGCAAGATGGTACCTCCGCTGTTTTGACACTCAGCGAGGAAACCGACCTTGCCGATTTTTACACCGGCAATCACTGGGGAACCCTGACCACTCTACGAGGAACACTCAATGCTGCGGGAACCGTTTTCACGGTGGACGGCAGCGGTTTGAACGCCGGGGTAACCACAGCCATCGATCTTCGGCTCTCAGCACTGGCAGCCGCACCCGGCAGTGTGAGAGCCATTATGGTCCAGCGAACCTTTGATGTAGGTGTCAGAAACGGTGGTCCAAATGGTCCGGTGATCTACAGCTATGGCAATATTTCCAGTGCACCGGATGGTGACAACAGCCTGGCTGGAGTAATGGCTGCCGATCCTCAGAAAAGCTACGACAAACTCACCAGCCCGGTTCAGTGTACTCTTGCTGACAGTATCACCGGCGAGGATGTCATGTCGGCACTTTTTGAGATGTTTGATAATGGCGCCATGAACCCGGCGCCAGGCTCTGTCGAAGGCCCACGCTACCTGATTACCCTAAATGGTGGTGACGACGGCAATGCACCTGCGGCAGTACATTACGGCGGTGTTATCGATGAGGTTAACGGCTCCACCGGCTTTAGCGCTCTGGAGGACATTGAGGACATTGCCATTGTCCTTGCACCGGCCGCTGCCGCTGACAGCACCAACCACCAGGCCATTGTTGCGGAAATGCAGAAACATTGCCGTAAGATGAAGTATAGGGTCGGCATCGTTGACAGCCGTGAAGCCATGTCACTCTCGGAAGTTCGGGAATTTCGTTCTAATTTCGACGATTCTCGGCTGGCTCTTTACTATCCCTGGGTGGTGGCTGCCGATCCCCGCGGCGTCACTCCTACTGTCAATCTTCCACCAGCCGGTTTCATAGCTGGAGTCTACGCCAACACGGATGTCACACGCGGCGTTCATAAGCCGCCGGCCAACGAACCGGTCATCGGTGCTCTGAGGTTTGCCCAGGATATCAATCGCTTTCAACAGGAACTGTTGAATCCCAACGGCATCAACTGTCTGCGTTCATTTCCCGGACGCGGGCATCGGGTCTGGGGAGGCCGCACCCTTTCCAGCGATCCTGAATGGAAATACCTCAACGTCCGTAGATACTTTCTCTATCTGGAACGCTCCATCGATAAATCAACCCAGTGGGTGATTTTCGAGCCAAACGGTGAACAGCTGTGGGATAACGTCAGAATTACCGTTGAAGACTTTCTCTATAATGAGTGGGTCAACGGCCGTTTGCTCGGGAGTGCCAAAACCGCCTATTTCGTGCGGTGTGACCGTAGCACCATGACCCAAAACGACCTGGACAACGGTCGTCTGGTCTGCGAGGTGGGTGTCGCGGCCCTGAAACCGGCGGAATTTGTAATTTTCCGCATTGGCCAAAAGACCGCTGACAGTTGAACTAACATACTCGCCTTGTTTCCATCCTAAAACTCGCAATTTTTGGTTGAGATCAAGGCATGCGAGAAATTATCCACAGGCGCCCTGAAAGAAGTGCCCTTGGGGTGCATACATTGAGTATTCCGCGGATAAAAATTTGAGCATAACGAAGATATCGGGAACAAGGGCAGTTTTAGGATGGGAACTAGTCTAAAACGTCTGATCATTAATAATCTGAGAGGAACAAACCATGGCAACGTTTCGTGAAACTCCATACTCCGTTTTTAATTATCTGGTCAACCTTGGCGATGGCACCGAGGGTGATATCGCCGGCGGCTTTTCCGAAGTATCCGGCCTCAATGCTGAGGTAACCGTGGCGGAATACCGAAACGGCAACGCACCGGTGAACTACGTCAGGAAAATTCCCGCTATCCACAAGGCTGGTGATGTCACCCTCAAGCGTGGGGTCATCGGCGCGGAGAATCTCTACGAATGGTTGAACCAGATTCGCGACGGCGATGTGACTGCCAAACGCAATGTCACCATAAAGCTCAAGAGTGAAGATCCCACCAGTTCTACCGCCGTGGTCACCTGGAAGCTGATCAATGCCATGCCGATAAAATGGACTGGCCCCACCCTCACTGCCAAGGGTGGCAGTGATGTGGCCATCGAAGAGTTGGTACTGGCCGTCGAGTACATCGAACAGGAATAGGATATTCATGACCCAGGAGATGCTTGCCGCCCGTATAACTCTTACTCCACGACCGACACGGCAGCGGAAAACGGTACTGGAGGTGGCTATGCTGGGCCACTGTCCCGGACCGGTGCGCCTGGAGAGGTTGTTGGCACGTCCCGGCGTTCTGGAGGAAATGCGCAGTGTGGGTTTTGGCGAGGCTGTTGATCAGCTACAGAGCAACTCCCCGGAAGAGCGGGTCGAAAATCTGGATCACCTTCCCGTTCCTCTCCGTTCGAGTGCTGAATTTCATGATATCTTTCCCCTTGCAGGCAGCACCGATACAGATTACCAAAGTATTTTGGCGGGTAAACGAGCCTGGCTTCCAAGTTGTGTTGATGATTTCTTTGCCAACGGCGGCCAAAAACTCTGGGTGATCAAGGTTCCCGAACAGCAACGCCAACAGGGCTTTTTTGATCCCGGCAACACTAACCTCTGGGTCTTGGATTCCCCTGATACAACGGCTCCGCCTGCCTTGCCATCTCCGCAAACCGAACTTTTTCATGACACCCACAACCTTCGCGGTTTGGCTACTGCCCTGGTTATCCCCAACCTCGGCACAGTAGCCTTCCCGGATCTCGAGAGGTTACAGATCCCTGCTCAACTCCCCGATATTCCACGGGTGCGTCTTGACAATCCCGATCCGCAATTTCTGCCCTGTGCCGTCTCTTTGGCTGATGATCATCGTGAACGCCGCAACACCCCGGAAATGGAGAGCAGTGACATGCCCTCTCCAGCTGAACTGAGCATGCTGCTGCAACGTATTCTCCCATGGCTGATTAAATATCGTCCTGATATTCAGTGCCTGTTGACGCTGCCGCTTACCTATGACACGGCCCTGGGCAGTCCAGTGGCAAGTAACCAGGCACTGGACCTGATCCGTCAGATCCGTGGTGGCAGCAATGGCAATTATCTACGCAATGCGCAATTTCTCTTTCCCTATCTGCGCCGTTCGGATTCATCGCTTACCAGCCCCGTCGGCGTCATCGCCGGAAAACAGGCATCTCAGGCCCAGACTCATGGTCCATGGCGGTCAATTGCCGCCCAACCCCTGGAAACCGGAGGATTGCCCTTTCCACCAATGTCGATTGCTGAGACGATAGAATTGCGCCAGGATCCAGGAATCTCTGTGCTTCAGCAGTTCAGCGGCCGGGTCCAGCTCGATGATGAGCGGCTTGTCGTTCCGGCACTGCCTCCCGAAGAATATGGTCATGCTGAGAATATAGATCGCTTCGACGGTTATCGCTCTGCTGAAATAATGCGGTTACTCAGCTATCTCCGTCGCCAGTTACAACGCCTGGGCGAACAGCTGGTTTTTAATCTGGATTATCGTGACCCCAGGCCGAAGCTGCTGCTTGAACGCTTTTTCCGGCAACTCCAGCAGCGCGGTGGTCTGCGGGGAACAACAGCGGAAGAAGGCTTTCATATCGAGGAAATCGATACCCAGGAAGGAGCTATGATCTACGAGATCATGATTGCCCCGGCACTGCCAATCGATAGTATCCACCTCACCTTTACGAACGTGCAGGGTGAATGGCGGGGGGAGGTGAAAAATGTCTGAATTTGTCCCCTTCCGTTTTAAAGTCAACCTCTACAACAGCGACAATAATCAACTGTTGTGCAGCGGCAAATTCAGTGAGGTAACCGGATTCGAGCTGACCATGGAACCTAAGACCATTCAGGAAGGTGGACGCAACTGGGGAGAGCTGCAGCGCAGCGGCCTCACCAAGTTTTCGCCGATCATTCTCAAGCGGGGAGTTACTACGATCAATGATTTATGGAGCTGGTTTGATGCCACGACCCGCGGATCAAATTACGGATATCGCCTCCACGGTGAAATCATCGTGCTCGGCAATCCGGGCAAAGACAAAGCGGAAAATCCGGTTATGACCTGGCATCTGGAGAACGTCATGGCAACCAAATTCAAAGGGCCTGACCTCAATGCCACTGCTAACCAGGTGGCCATCGAAGAAATACACCTCGTCCATGAAGGCCTTGAACTTGAACGATCCGGAGCGACCGATACCGGTAGTGGGAGCTAGAACATCATGATGAACATCGAACACGGCAAACTCATCCCTGTTTCTGGCAACAATAACACCCCTGATATGGAAAATGCGGTGGATGTGCAGTTCAACCCTGTTACCCTCAAGGTGACGCTCTCAAACACTCTGAAGGAAAACGAGCGGGGCGGCAGCAGCCGTGCGGCTCAGTTTGTTGATAAAAGCTCCTCCAGTCTTGCCGTGGAATTGCTCTTTGACACCACTTATATCAATGCTGATGAAGGCGAATCCCAAGACGATATTGAACAGGGGTCCGACGTGCGGGATCAGACCAAAAAGATTGCCGAGCGTTTTGTGAAGCCGGTGGAAGCAGGCGAGGAGATGGAAGCACCCAAACGCTGTCTCTTCCAATGGGGCAGTTTCGAATTCGTAGGCATGGTGGAAAACTATGAGGAAACACTAGACTACTTCTCCAAAGAAGGCCGGCCCCTACGCGCCAAGGTGGTTTTGAAACTGAAAGAGGATCGCTATCAGTTCAGGCAGCGCAGTGACGGTGTTGCCGACGCCCAGCAGGACACGCCAACCCTCTCCCCCACCGGCAATAATGATGATGGTAACAGCCAGCATACCAATCCGGTGCCCGGCGGCAGCAAGGGTGCGGGCAACTGGCGCGATACGGCACTCTACAACGGTATAGAAAATCCTCGTCTGCCGGATGCGTCGGTGTTGGCAATTCCCAAGGTGTCCGCCGGAGCTTCTCTGGGCCTACAGGTTGGTGGCGGCATCGGGGCAAATAGCACTTTTGCCGCGCAACCTCCCGCTTTTTCATTCGGTGCTTCGGCCAATCTGGGCACCAAAGTTGCCGGTGCCTTCACAGTGGGCGCCAGTTCAATAGGTACTGCCAGCGTCGGAGCATCAAGTCTGCAAGATAAAACCACGACACTATCTTCAGACAGTTCGATCAACGTCGATGTGGGTGTGGGCTTTGAATAGTTGACCCAAAGGGGAACAAATATGCCCGTCATCATAGAAGAAGTGATTGCCGATATTCAAGAACCAGTTACCAGACCTAGTGAGACTATGCCGGCAGCAGAGCAGCAGCCGCTTACTCAAACGGAGCTGGAACTGGCCCGCAGGCTGGAACGCATCCGCCAGCGCCAGGAACGTTTGCGGGTGGATTAGGAAAAATAGCGACCAAGAAGAATGACCGAAGATGCTTTTATAAACATACGTCCCGTTTTTTCAGTGGATGGCAGGCGGCGCGACGATCTCAGCGAGGCGCTTACCGGTATGGTGGTCAACCTGCCGTTGCATGGCTGCAGCCACGGCGAATTGAGCTTTACCAATTGGGGCACACCGGAGGGTAGCCGTGCTCCCTCCTACCTTTTTAACGATATTGGCCTGGGGGCGGAAATGGAGATCGAAATGGGCCAGCCTCAACAAACCAGGATTTTCAAAGGTGAAATTACCGCCGTTGAAGAAGAATTTGGTGAAGGGGCGCCTATTCTGACACTACTTATCCAGGACAAACTCCATCAGCTGGCTCGCACCCGGCAGAGCCGCAGCTATGAGGAACAAACTGTGGACGATATCGTTCAGACTATCGTGAGTGATGCGGGATTACAGGCAGATGTGCAGGTTTCTAGCATCAACGGTACCTGGCACCAAATCAACGAGAGTGATCTTGCCTTCCTGCTCCGCCTGTTGGGGCGATTCGATATTGGTCTGCGTCTGGATGGCGATACCCTCCGGGCAAAACCAGAGGAACCAGATGCGGAGCCTGTGGAATTGAGTGGTCAGGACAGCGCTTTGAAGATCAGGTTGTTGACGGACCTCAATCATCAGCCCTCCTCTTCTAAGGTACTGGCATACAACACGGCGACCGCCGATGCGGTGGACCATAGCTCAGAGAGCATGGCACCGGCACCTTCGGCAACCACAGCCGCCGATACCCTGTCACAGTTGGGTTGGTCTGGTGATGAAATTGTGCCCCAGCCGACAGCCCGTAGTCAGGGAGAAGCCGAAGCCTACGCCAATGCCCACTTTCACAGGCAGGCTAAACGTTTCATCCAGGGAGATATCATCTGTCGAGGAGAACCCACCCTCAAAAGTGGCCGTGAAATCGACCTCACCGGCGTTTCCCCTCGCCTGCGGGGATTATATCAGGTTGTCCATTGCAGCCACCGTTTCGATGGACAAAACGGCTATGAAACCCATCTGAAAGTTAATAAAGCGGATTGGAGACCGGCATCATGAATGTTCACAGCCTCGGTCATCTGCACAGCATGCAACTGGCCAGTGTCGTCGACAATAACGATCCCGAGAGTCGCGGCCGGATAAAAGTGCAGCTGCAATCCGTTCCCATGGAAATATGGGCCAGCGTCATCGCCCCCTCCGCCGGTAGCGGATACGGAGCCAGTTTTATACCGAAAATCGATGAAATAGTGGTGGTGGCCTTCATCGATCAGGATTCTCCACTGATCCTCGGCAGCATCTGGGCAGGCAGCGATAGCCGGCCGGAGGATGCTGACCCGCAGGAGGAACATTATGTGATCCGTTCTCCTGAAGAAACGGTACTCGATTTCGACGACAGCGAACCGAAGGTGGAGCTGCGCACCCGCTCCGGATATCGCATCACCATTACCGAAACCGGCGGCGGCGAAGTGAAGGTTGAACGAGGCAGTCAAAGCGTTACCATGACTTCCTCTGAGATCACCATCGACAGCGCCGGACCGGTAAATATCAATGCCACCACAGTCAATGTGTCGGCCAGTATGGTGCAGGTTGATGCGGCAATGTCAAAGTTCAGCGGCGTCATCCAGTGCGACACCATCATCGCTACTTCAGTGGTAGGCACCTCCTACACCCCGGGGGCAGGCAATATCTGGTAGCAGACAATATGAGATATTCACTTACAAGGAAAGATCATGACCAAAGCTCAGCCCAGCCAACACACTCATAAGGTTCGCCTTCGTCCTCCTTTTTTCCAGAAAAGTATGGAGGCCGCCCTGCTTCGCTACCTGGACCCCGATTTCATTGCCCGTTTCCAGCAGGACGTGCTCAAGCAACGCTTCGAGCAGGTGCAGTTCTCCGCCTGGGTGAAGGAGGAGAACAGCAGCCAGTTCGACAACAAACCGGTATTGCGTCTGCCAACCCACCGTACCTTTCATCTGATCTGCTGCGAGGTGATTTGCGAGCGTTTTGGTCTGCCGGCCCTGGACCCGGCGCATATCACCTCCTCTGGCTTTGTCATCCGCCGTTTGAGAAATGATGAAGAACAGGCCTGGATGATGGAAGAAGGGGAACCCATCGGCTGGCGGCCCGTAACCGGTGATGTGAAGGATCCTGATCTCGACCGGCGCATCTGTGCCAACGGGATGTTGAGCCCGCCCAGTAATCACCTGACCTATAGCGGTGAACAGATACATCCGCTCCACATTCTCACCAGCAGAGATGACAAGGACAAACGCCATACGTTGCTCTACGGGTATGTTCCCCTGGGCGGCACCTATTACGAGCGTGATGCAGACACCCTCTTTGATGAAAAGAGTCAGCAGGAAAGCGCAACCATCGCGGCCCGCTCGCTGCCCTGGCCTTTCGGTTATCGCGGAGGAAAAGGGCATGAGTGGACAACAGAGAATTCTTTGCAGGTAGAAGACGGCGTTCCCACCAAAGAGATATTTGAACTGCTCAGGTTGCTGGTGAATCGCTATCATCTGGGCGAGGAAGGAATCGATCTCAATGCGGAACTGGAAGAGCTGTTCTCCCAGATCTGGTTTTACGACGACCGTGCCCTTCCCAAGCAATTCCGCGGCAATTTCTCGAACATCAGGGATATCGAGGAGCTCAAAGCCGGACGGAAATTCCACTTGACCAAATATCTGCGTGATTGTTTTGCCAGGGGTCAGGAAAACCCCTTGGTACAGTGGATTATTGAACAGGAGGACGCTGCCGATAAAGCCGGTGGCCTTGACAAGCTGGTAGCTCTGCCAGCCCTGCCGCAATCGAAGGGTGATGGGACACTCGACTTTTCCTTGAAGCTTACGGCCAGTGACGCAGAAGATATCCGTCATCACCTGGGCCAGCGCTACCGGGAGCAGACAATAGCCCAGGCCAGAGAGATTCCTTTGCCTAAGTTTGGCCAGGAGGAGCAGGATATCTTCCAGATCGTTCCCTTTGTCCGTTTTAAAAATGACCAGGGTCAAGAGCAGATTCAATGGGGTGAGCAGGAAAGCCGTTCCCTGCAATTTCGAGTTGCTTCCCCCTTTGATCCCGAGGCGAGCAGACCTTCGCTTATTCCCATGCCGAGTCTGAGGGATCTGAAACGCGGCCTTGCCAAAGGTGCCAGCGTACTCACTCCCGGTGACACCTTTGATCTCATCAACGGCCTCAATCTGAAAAAAGGTGCGAGTGAGGATGTTATCGGTAAGGGCCCGAAACTAGGCATCCAATGGATCTGCTCTTTTAGTCTGCCGGTGATCACCCTGGTGGCCATGATTCTCTTGATGATCATGATCTCGCTACTGAATATTGTCTTTTTCTGGCTGCCCTGGGTGCGAATTTGTATACCCTTTCCCAAGTCCAATAAATAGCAACGAGAGGAAAATTACCGATGCCGCAAACCCCAATCCCCAACGTGCAAAGCTGGCCTCTCGGCGGTGTTGACGATGATGGCCGGATCACCTGGGCAAAAGACGATGTGAGTGTTCGAGAGACCATGCTCAACATATTGCTGACCCGCCCGGGAGAACGTTTGCAGCGACCTGATTTCGGGGCCGGTTTGCTCAACTTCATCCATCAGCCCAATAACGAAACGACTCGTAATCTGATTGCAGGGGTCGTACGCAAATCCCTCAATTTATGGGAACAGCGGGTAATCATAGACGGTGTTGATGTCCAGGCCAGCCCGACCAACCGAGCCGAGGTGCATCTCAACATTCGTTACCGCCTGCGTCACAATCCGGCACCGGCTGAATTTGGCTTGACCTTGAACCTGGGTGCGTAAGGAGGAACTGAGACAATGGTACTACCGGTCCCCAATCTTGATGACCGCCGCTTCGATGATCTCGTAGCCGAGGCAAGAGCCCGTCTTGCCGCTCATCTGCCGGAGTTGACCCAGGTTACCCCTGGCGACCCCGTCCATACGATGATTGACCTCTTCGCCTGGCTGACCGAAACCATTCTTTTTCGGGCAAACCTCATCCCGGAGCGTCAGCGCAGAGTATTTCTCAATCTCCTGCAAATACCCATCCGACCGGCTAAAGCAGCTCGAGGTGTGGTCTGTGTCGATGGCAGCCCCACTAGTGTTCAACTGCCGCCCCTTTTGCCGGATGCCAGCAAACTCATGGGCGGTAAAAAAACCTTTACCACCCTTGGAGAGCTGCAACCGACCTGCCTCAGCCTGAAGGTACTGATCAAACAAATACTCTCAGTGGATGAACTGGCCGAAATGGGCATGACCCTGCAGGATCTGCACGAGCAATTCGGTCTACGCAAGGGAGAAAAGCCGCAGCCCTTTCAACCTCGTCGTTTTGATATCACCCGTGAACCCCTGAGTCTTAGCAAAAGCCTGGATAAAAGTTTCTATCTGGCCTGTATCACTCCCAAACAGCTTGCCAGCAATATTGATCTTCTGCGCGACAACCTGGCCGGCGTCCGACTCAGTGTTGCCTTAGGTCCTGCGGACGACCAGGAAGGCGAGGCAGTAAGTGAGATTGAGGCCCGCACATTGCAATGGGAACTGGTTGCCCAAGGGCCAGCCGATGATGTCCGATTTCTGCCGCTCGAAGTTATTTCTGATAGTTCGCTGGGCGGTCGTCAGGTCGGCGTGGTCCGCCTCCGTTTACCGAACAATAGCGGCCTTTTCGCTGACTTTGCCAGTGCCGATCCAATGTTTGACGGCAGTAAAATATTGCCTCCTGCCCTCGATGATGATGTGGAGGCTGCCAGGGTGGCTCTATGGATTCGTCTGAGCTGCCAGGAAGACCCAGAGCTTTCCCTTGGCTATCTGGGCTTGAACGGGGTGGACGTAATAGCCCAGGGGATTCGCCAGGATACCATGGTCGGCATCGGCAATGGGCTGCCAGATCAGGTCGTGGCCCTGCCGGATCAACAGATCGATGTCAACACTATCGATCTGCAGGTTGAGGAGGAGGGGCGCTGGCAGAGTTGGCGGGTCGTTGATTTCCTGGCAGGTCACGGTCCAGAGGCCCGGGTGTATCGGCTCGATAGTGATTCCGGCTATGTTTACTTTGGTGATGGTCTAGAAAACGGGCGCCGTCCGGACCGGGGAAACCGAATCCGCATCGCTACGTATCGCTATGGTGGAGGTCAGAGCACCAATGTTGCAGCCGGCAGCATCAAGGAAATCGACAACGGTAGTCCCCGCTATCGACTGCGCCATGACTGGCCACTTGCCGGCGGACGCGACGCTGAAAGCGTGGCAGAGGCAGAGCAACGCATACCCCAATTTCTCACCCATCGCAATCGGGCGGTAACAGAGGCGGATTTTCAGCTGATCTGTAGAAACAATCCGATCAATCCAGTTGCCCGGGCAGAGGTTATTAAGGGATTTCTACCCGGCAACACCCTGGATGCGGCAAGAGATGATGTACCCGGAGTGATCAGTGTATTCCTTTTACCGCCGGCGGAGGTGGCCATTGGCAATTGGCCCAAACCCACCAAAGGGCTGCTTAAAGATCTCTATAGTTACCTGCAGAGCAGAATTCTGCTGGGTACGGAACTCTATCTGCTCAGCCCCCAGTTCCTTCCCCTGGCTGTATCTGTACTGGTTACGGTGCGCGATCCGAAAACGGAGCAGGAAACTCTGAAAAAGGTGCGGGAAGCCATAACCGAGTATCTCTGGCCACTGGCTCCCGGTGGTGCCGCAGGCACAGGCTGGCCAATGGGTGAAGCAGTACGGCCCAATGAATTACTAACCCAGGCGGCACGGGTGGAAGGCGTCCAATCTGTAAATGGTATTGGTCTTTTTAGCCAATCTGGCGATGGCTGGCAGCTCTTGCCACCGACCGGACAAATGAAATTAACGATTTACCAGTTACCTGAGCTTATGGGGGTGCGGGCGGAAGTCGGTACCGCCAGTGATACACCACCATTACCCCAGGGTATCGGCCCGCTCTCAGGTTCTCCGCCCGAACCTGCGGATGGTATTGCCGTACCTGTTATCCCGGATGTTTGCTGATGGATGTGAACAATACCCCATACTTCCTGCTCCGCAGTGAAGTCGAGCTTGCCGAAGGTTCCAGCCGCCTGCACTACAACCACGCCCTGCAGGCTCTTGGTCTGGCGCAGAATCAGGATCTGCGACTACCGGCCAGCGATCCGGCAGCAGCCCTGAGCATCTGGCAAACAACGAAACCAATGGCTGTGGATTCTTTCTATCAGGTGGCCAGGCTGAGTAACGATGGCACAAGGGTGGAGTTCAACAGTGGTCGTGGCTGGCTTGCCCTCCAGGATGGAGAGTTACAAAACGTGGTGGCACCAATTGGAACAATAAAAGATCTCAGCCTGAACCGTGCGGGCCGTTTGGCTATGCCTTACAGCAACGATACGGACCAACACGGCTTGCTGGTCTTTGATCTGCGCAAGCGCTGGCTCACCAGCTGTGAGCTGCCTGTAGCACCCCGAAGAGTATGGACCGACGCAATGAACCGAATCTGGTGCGTCAGCGTTGACCAGCTTATGCTTTGTCAGGGGGAACCCCTGCCCCTGCCTTATCAGCCGCAGGATGATCGCTTCGAACCCATGAATGAGAACCCGACGGCTTTAGAACTTATCTGGCAGCAGACTCTGCCTGCCGGTTGGCAGGCGCTGGCAATCTGCGGTGATCAATCATCTCTCTATATCCTCGTTCACGACGGGGCTGCGCAACAGCGGATACTGCAGCGTTCAATGTCAACCGTACAGGACAGAACTTTTATCTCCTTCGACTTCGCCGATGAAATACCTTTTACCATCGATCTGGCTCTGGCCGGTCCCGGCAGACTGGCGGCTCTCGCCCCAAAAGAGGCAGGCGATACGGAATTTCGCCAGAGGGATTGCCCCGTGTTGAGTTTGCATCGGGATGAAGAGCTTGATGCAGGACAGGGTCACCTGATCCATGAACGATATCCCATGCTTTCACTTGCTGAAGCCCGTTTTGCCAGCAGCGCTGATGGCCAGCTCCGCTACCAGGCCGAACTGGATCCGGATTACCCGGATTTCGACCCTCGTCCCCGTGAGCTGCATGCTCTACCGCATCCCCGCTACCATCTCGAGGCCAGTGCCGTGCTCCAGGAGGTATTGGATTCAGGAGCGCCGAAAACCAAGTGGCACCGCATCTACCTGGATGCCTGCATTCCTTCCGGCTGCAGTCTAAAAATCTCGGTGAGGGTCTATGATACCCCTGATCAACGGGGAAGTACCGATCTTATCGCCCAGCCTGATCCAGTCTGGAATCCTCTGCCTTCCGAGTTACCTTTTCAGCAACCCCTGGCTGGTCACGAACCTGAACGAAGGGGGATCTTCGAAGTGTTGCTGCAACGGCGGGACGGACCGGTCCGGAGCCTCGCCGGTCGCTTTCTGCAGCTGCAGGTGCATTTTTCCGGCAATGGCCGAACCACACCAAGCCTTCATGCCATCCGAGTCTATCAGCCGCGCTTTTCTTACCAGGAGGCTTATTTACCGGAGATGTATCGGCAGGAGCTGAGCTATGATCCGCTCAATGACAGTGGACCGGCCAACGGTGCCGACACGAGGGAGCGCTTGCTGGCAAGCTTTGAAGGCATGCTTTCCCCCATCGAAGCCCGAATCGCTGCCAGCGAACAGCTTGTCCATCCTCACAGTGCGCCGGCAGAGAACCTGCAGTGGCTGGCTCAGTCACTCGGTGTGGACCTCCCCGGCCATTGGCCGGAGCAGCGCCAACGGCGCTGGCTCACCTGTGCCACGCTCATACAGCAGTATAAGGGAACCGAACATGGCCTCAATCTGGCCCTGGATATCATTACCGACGGCGGTGTGCAACGAGGTGAAGTGGTGGTGGTGGAAAACTTCCGGCTGCGCCGGACTATGGCGACCATCCTGGGCCGTGATATGGACGATTCCGATCACCCCCTCACCCTGGGTACCGGCGTAAGCGGCAACAGTATTGTCGGGGACAGTCTTATTCTCTCCGATATGAACGCCAGGGAGTTTCTGGCCCTGTTTGCCCCCGAGCTGGCTGAGGAAGCGGAAACCAAAGCCGTGGAGGAATTTTTTGAACTTTACGGACACCGGCTCAGCATACTGCTACATGGCGAAGGGAGAAACCAACAAAAAGAAATTGAGATATTACTAAGAGAGCATGTTCCCGCCAACCTGCAATGGCGCATTATTAAAACAGAAAAACCGTTCATTCTGGGAACGGCGCCATTGCTGAAGGTTGACACCTACCTGGAGCGGCAGCCAGAGCCGGAGCCGGTGATATTGAACGAAACCCTGATCGGTAAGGAAGGGTTGCTGCACAATCCGGCAGCATTTTCACCCCGGGACATCAACGCGAGCCCATGAAGCGACAGATGATAAGACCTTGAGGAGATCCAATGAGCAAACCAGACGACCTGCCCACCCTGAAGCAGGATAATCAAGTGGAAGAGCCCCTGCGCCGGGTTCTATATGAGGCTGGCATGATGCTCGGGCTGGAGGCGACCCGTGACGAGCAGGCCTACCATCGGCGCAGACTTACCCGCCATCAATACTGGCTCCACGGTTATGGTACCCTGGCCGGTCTGCTGGTAGGCATGGATCCTTCCAGCCACGCCAATGACACCGAGGATATCCTGGTGCGACTGCATGTCAATCCAGGCATAGCCATCGATGGACTGGGGCGAGAAATACTTGTTCATGAAACCTATTGCATCAATCTAAGCCAGTGGCTTGAGGTCCAGAGTGAAGCGAATCTGCTTGAGGGTTTTGACAGCGGCAGCAACTTACTCTGGCTGAAAGTGACCGTGCGTCAGAAAGACTGCCTGCTCGCCAAGCAGCCCGTTCTGGCAAAAAAGCTCAATATCAGCACCGATGCAGTGCAGCCAAGCCGCAGCGCCGACTCTGTTCAACTGGAACTGATTCCGGAACTGCCGCCTGCAGCCGACGAGCGCTACTCTCCCTGGGCTGGTCACAGCCCGATTGCCGATACGCTCCCCGGACTCAACGATGCTGAACAACTACTGTTGGACGACCTCGAAGTGAGCAATCCCGCAGCTGCAGCCCAGCTCAGTCTGCATGCCAAGCTGCTGCATGCCCTGGATGAAAACAGCATTGCAACTCAGAATCTCGCGGACGAACTGGAGGTTGGCGCCCGTTTGCTACTGGCCCGTCTCAGTATCAGTACAAACGACGTCAATACCATCACCGTGAACCCGGAGCTGATCAGCATAAACAATCTGGTCAGGCCCTTTCTCAGTACAGCAAGCCAGCTCGCTTGGCTCAACCGCCAATAACACCGCACTTAACGGGAAGGAGACACCATGAGCGAAATCTTGTTTCAACCCCTGGGAGACCCCATTGGTGCCGGTGAAAGCTTAAAGCATATCGCCGACATAGACCCGCGCATGACCCGCACCCATTATTTCGACGGCCGCCTGCTTACGGCTGAAGATCTGGAGAGGGACCAGATCTATCTGGACCAACGTCTGCGGGAAATAGGCAAGACCTTCGGCCACGGCATCATCAGCGGTCTGGAGCTGAGCTATGACCGGTTTTCCGGGTTGCTTACCCTCCAGCCTGGGCTGGCCATGACATCCCTGGGCAGAGTGTTGCAGTTGAGCAGCCAGTTACTTGTCAATCTGGGAGACCGGGCTCTCATCTCCCAGCTCAACAGCTCGAAATACCGGAAGTTCAACCGGGCACTCTATGGCGTCGTCCTGCGTTATGTGGAAGTAGCCACTGACATCGCCGAAGTTTTTCCGACAGACCTGGCCGCTAAGCGCGGCAGCGATTATGCCCTGGTAACTGAGTCCCTGCAGATGGGCCTGGTGCCCCTGCCCCTGCCATTGCCGCAACAGGAGCCTATTCATATCCGCGCCAATCTGATCCGCGAGCTTTTGGGCAACGATCTCGCCGACAGTCTCATCCCGGAGGACAGCGTGGCCCTGGGCCTTCTTGCCATCCAAAACGATACACCCCAGTGGCTCGACTCCCAGCTACTCCGCCAACCCCTGCGACTCGAGCAGACTGGTAACTATTTACAACAGGATCTGTCCCGACAGTATGAGGCATTGCTGGCTGATATTTTCACCACTCGCGCCGCTGGTGGCCTGAGCAACCAATTCGCTGCCACTGACTATTTCAGCCTGTTGCCGCCGGCCGGCACCCTGCCCAAGGACGCTATCAATGCAGTGAATGGTCACCAGGGTTATTTTCCTGAACATTTCAACGTGCACATCGCCCCGATCCGTCTTTCCGATGTGGAGCTGATCAAGACGGAAAGTCTCAGTCTTGCCAACATCGACCTCGCCAGCAAGGACAGAGTCGATATTGTGGCGCTTACTCCTCTTTCCAACATTGAATACGGGCAATATGCCAGCCGGCTGGAAAGGGATTACGATCCGATAAGCCGCCGCCTACCGCATCTGGATCTGCTTCGTCTTAAACTCTATCCGGTTCATCCTGTCCATCAACTGGATACCGATGCTGCCACCTGGCAGCTTATCTGGGACACCCTGACGGATAAGCAGCTGCTCTACGTACGCCGACCGGTGCGGGCAGCGGAAACGACGGTCAGTGGTATTGTTCTGGCTCTGGGCAGCAGTCTGCCCACCGCAAGCGAACCGCCAGCTGAGGATCCTGGCCCGACGACGCCTCCCGATGGCGGTGGTTTAATCGAGGATGAAGACACCGTTTTTATCCGTTTTCTCAATTTCAAGCATCTGGCCGACATCAGACCCCCTCTTGAAAGCACTGATCAACAAGCTGTGGACATCCTCAGTAATAATCATGGGGAAGACGCTGCGGTCATTCGCCAGGCCAATGAATTTTTACTCCAGGTCGAACGGCATTATGATCCGGTAGTCTGGCCAACCCTGCGTCTACTGGCAGAACAGAAGGCTCTACCGGAGATGCTTAAAAACCTGCGGGAAGTAAAGGAACGCCATCCTGGTGCCAGCGGAGCCCGAGTTGCGGAAGTAGGCGATCAGCTTGGTCTGGATGTTGACCTCCTTACCCGCTGGAAAGAGTTGGTGGAGAAAATCAGCCAATGATGGACACGAAGAAGTGTCCTCTCAGAAGCGAGAAAATTTTTATGAAATCGAGGCGCGATGACGAATTTATTCGGAAGCATATATTCAATATTCTGAGGAATAAATTGGGCATCGCCACGATGAGTTAGGAAAAATTAGCCGTTTCTGATGGACACGAAGGAGTGAAACATGACTTACATCGCCCTGCACAATCCCATCGCCAGCTCTGATAAACTGGAAAGGATTCATCTTTTCGCCGGTCGTCACCTGGGTGAAGAGGAGTTTGACCGCCAGCAGGCCTACGCTGATAGTCGTCTTGCCCACCTCTTGAAAAACCACCAGCCGGGGGTGGTCTATGGGTTGAACCTGATCAGCGCTGGCGATAATCTTGCCGCCAGTGAAACCTTTGTTGTCAATCCCGGACTCGCCGTAACGCCCCAGGGTCAAACCCTCAATCTGCAAAGGCCTCTGAAGGTGGACTGGCTAGCCCTGATCGATCAATATCTCAGTCTCACAGCTATCAGTGATGCCACCGGCATTTACTATCTTACCCTCCATCAAGACCTGAACACGATTGACAGTCCGTCGGTGGAGCCCTGTCAACGGGCTGAGTTTGACCCAACCAGAGACTCTCGACTGGTTACTGTCACCAGTGTCGGATTGAAACGACTGGCCATTGCTCCGACGCTCATCGCCACCACACCACCCGCACAGCTACAGAACTGGATTGTTGCGGATCGGGTAACTGCTGAATTTCTGCATAATTTCCAGCAATCTGTTCCTTTGGCGCTTGTCGCCATCACCACCACCGGCAGCGACCATACCGTGAACTGGGTCTCCATTGCCGGTGGTCGTTATGAAACAAGCAACCGTCCTGGTTATCAGGTGCTTTTACAGCAAACCAGCGAAACTATTCGCTCGGTCATGCTGGCCCATAGCCAGCCGGCAAATTCTGCCACCGACCTGGAAGAATTTCTAAATAACAATCTCCACCTCGATTATCTACCGGCTGCAGGACAGCTGCCCATCAGCTGGCTGCAGAATCCGGACTCGGTCACCCCCGGCCTCTTATGGCTGCCGGAGCACCTGGGCATTGATATGCTACCGGTGCCGGCCGATTCCGTAAGCGAGCTGATCGATAGACATCTCCCCAGAAAAGTTATCGATCTACGCACCCCGGCGGCAGATAAAATCAGGCTATTGCTCGCTTTGGACAGCAGGGATTACCGCCCGGATCTCCTCGATATTCCGCCAACCGACAGCAAACTGGAATCAGACATATATCGTTTCTATATGCGCGCCTATGACAGCTGGCTGCACTGGCGGGAGCAGTTTGATCTTCTCTATTATCTGAAGCCGTCCAATGAAGAGCCCCTGACCACGCCCGTCGACCTGGTGGAAATTGAACACGCAGTACTCGATCCCAAACAATTCAAGGAACTCGGTCTGCCAAAACCAACGCTGCCGCCAATCACCCCGGTGACTCTTTTCACCAGGGTAAGAGAACGGGCATTGCAGGAGCTCCAGGAATCAAGCACCGCACCTGTTCCCTACCCCTATGACCAGGCAACGCCTGCTGAACCTGATTTCTATACAGATTGGCTGGTAAACATAGATGGCAGCGATGTGCCTCCTCCGGTTCCCGTGCCTGAGGAAGACGGCCTGGTGGTCCAGTATGCGGTGGCAATGATTGATCTGGAAGCCATTGAAAACCAGATTCGAGCCATTCGGACACGGCTTGAAAAAACCCGGGATCTGCTGCTGCTTCAGCGCCAGCAGCTTGATTCCCAAACGGTTTCTCTCTCTTCTCTGGCCGGTGGTGTAGCAGGCGATGGTTATGGCATGCAGGTAGCCCGTTGGCTGCCTTATGCAAGCCTCAACACCGATCAGATCCCGGAAGAACTGCAGGCCGCTTCAAGCAGCAGTTCTGCAAGCAGCGCCACGGCTAAAAGCGTTGACAGTGGAATAACGACCAAAGCATCACTGGGCGACGTTTCCGCGTTCGGCAGCAAAAGCTTCAGCACCAACCTGCTCTCCGCAGCGCTCAATACCAGTACCAGCAGCACCCTCAGCTACCTGTCCAGCAAACCGCAAACCTATTCAGCCTTTGAATTAGAAGTTAATAAAAAACGTCTGGATCTGCTGGCTAACCTCGGTAAGAGTTCGATGAGCAAGCCCGCCTACGAAGCCAAGCAGTTCCGTTTTGGGGTTCTTGATCATATCAGTCCGGAAATCAATGAATACACCAAAGCCTACTACGGCATGAAGGATCTGATCACCACCATCAACGATCTTTTTGACCCCACCGATGCCGCCTCATTGCGCAATAAACTCAAAGCTACTGAAAAAGATATTGGCCTGGTTGACCTCAACACCCTGGAAAGCCAGATCGATGCCAGAACCAAGGAACTGGCAGGTGATGATACCAGCAAATACCAGGAGCTCCGCGGCCTGGTCGCCAATCAAAAGCGTTATGAAGCCCTTTTTAATGCCGGCAAGGTACTTACCAAATGGATTTCGATTGTGGAAAGCCGCTACAATCAGGTGGAAAGGAAGCTTCAGGGTAAACTACGGGAGCATTCGCGTAAACTTGCTCAGATTGAAAAGCTTAGCGGCCTAATAAGGGTGGCCAGGGAAACGCTTGAAAATCTGGACCGACGTTTTGATGAGCTGCGTGGCGATTATGGCGTGGCCCAAAGGTTGCTGGAGGAGGACTGGCGTCAGGTCTACTCGGCAAACCAGGAGCGTTCCCGTATTCTTACCACGGCACTGCAGGGACTCTATTATGTGCGTGTCCGCAACACCCCGGTATCCATACCCTTGGCCGATCCGCTCGCACTGCGCCATAAAAGTCACACGGATATTGTCCCCGGCTGCGACAGTATGGCCGAAGCACAGCTTCCGGCAGAACTGGATAGCTTTTTTGAGGCGGTCACTGAAATTCCCATGGATGACTGGTCCGCTCTGCGGCCATATGGGGTCAAACTGCCTCCCTTTGAAAAATACGGTTATTTTGGCAAACTTCGCACTACCCGGTTCCAGGCACGTCCATCACGGCTGACTATAGGAAGTGGTAAGGATACTCTTCAGGCACGCCTGAACAGCGTTTATCTCCAAAACCAAACCGTTATGAAGCAGTGGTCAAGTTTGGCTTTTCCTGTATTTACAGCTTCCAGCAAAAGAACGCAAAAACAGGCGGCAAAGGTTTTCTCCCTTGCCGATCTCGTTACGGGAGGATCTTCTTTTCTGCGCAAAAAAGCTCAGAGTCTCCAGGAAAAGCTGGAACAATGTCAAGCATGCCTGCTGGAGAACCTTGCTCTTTTGCCTGGTTCCATCCGTTTGCAGTGGGGACAGCTGGCCGAGGATGATCGAATCCGGGTGGAAAGGGTTAGCTGGTGGCCCGCGCTCGACCTCGCCGAACAGGATGATTTCAATGCCACCCGCACCATCGCCGAGCTGATCGACTGGTGGTTCCGTCAGCTCAGTGAAGAAGCGGAGGCTCCAAGCCGCAACGCCATGCGCAATATGGTCAGGGCTGCGCTTATCTTCGCCTCGCTTGGTGATCCTCAGGAAATTGTCCGCGGTACGGTTTTTGTGCCGCCAAGAAGGGTGCGCCCTGGAGAATTATTTAGAGTCAAATTGAACCGGGCCATCCAACCGGGCAGCAGTCTGCAGCTCCTCGACATCAATCAGCAGGTGGCCGCCGAACTCAGCGTGGAAGACCACAGCCCGGACTCCACCCAGGTTCGCATTGTCAATCTGGTCCAGCAGGATATTGCCATCAACTCCAGGCTGGCCGTGGTGGGTAATTTGAGACGTTCATAAACAGGGAGGGAGTGACCATATTTGCCGAGCTCCACAATACAACCATTGCCAGGTTGACAATTCGGGCACCGCGCCAGGTGCAGGACAGAGTGCGGCAAGAACTGCTGCAGGCAGACTGGCCCGATGGTGGTACCGAACAGATCGTCATGGTCCGCAAGCTCTCTGCTGCAGCCGCTTCCTCCGACATCGGGAGACTTCTGCTGGTAGAAGCACGTAACCAGATTCTGCATGGCAACGATGCCAACAATGTCGTCCGCTTTGCAGGTCGTCTGGAGATGCTGGCAGCACTGCTTGCTGATCTTGCCAATGGAACAGCCGCTGGTAAATGGTACTGGCAGCGCTGGTCCCATCTCTTTACAACAAGTATCAGTAAAGCGCTTTATTCGATACTGGCAGGCAATCTGACCAGCGTGTGTGCGATCACGGAAATGCTGGCATACCGCCGACAGCTTGCGGCCGTCTGGCAGAATCTGGCCGAAGAGGAAGCAGAACAACTCATCCGCGAGATATGTTGGCAAAACGGTTACATGTTGAGTGAACACTCGGTCAAAGAGAAATTAGATACGGTCGAGACCACAATGATACTGCCCAAAATTCCTCAACACCTTTATCAGCGTTGGCTGGATGTGCTGTCCACCGAACCGACCAGCTTTCGTTTCAAGCTTGCCGTTTTAGTGATAGCCCAGGAAGCTGCTCCCCTGCCCCTTCATTACCAGACGGATACGACTTTTTCGGCCATTCTCACTGCTCTCCAGGACATCCAAAAAGGCAGATGGTCACCAGTCACCTCAAAAAAGAAGGAGATTCTGCCAACTTTACAGAGCGATGATACGGCGGTCACAACTTCGCCTGAGAAAAGTAAGCATTCATTAAAAAAAACTGCCTTGTCTGATCTCGCTCAAGATGCAGATGATCAAATTAATGCATACTTTAAGCGAGTAACTGCGGAAGAGGAACAAAGTCTACCAGGTAAAGAGATTACCGGCAGCGAGAAAAGTGAGCAGGTTGACCAAGCTGCTGAAGAGAAATCGACATTCAGCCTTGAACAACGCACAGCAAAAGCTATTGCCCAGAAAGCAAAAGCTGCGGATCATATATCCCACCCATTTAAACAGATCACGCTGGATCAATCTGTACCCCAGCAAGAGGTGGATACCGGCGGAATGGCCTGGTTTTACACCGAACAGGGTGGTGTTCTCTACCTGCTGAATTTTCTTAATCGTGAGGAACTGCAGGATGTCATGGCCGAGCACTTGCAGCAATTGGCCAGCGGCTGGAGCTGGCTCTACAGAGTCGCTGAACTCTTGGACTTTGACATACATGACCCCATAGCCACCTTTCTCGCAGAACAGATCGGCTTGGAGAGTTGCGATGAGCTGGCATACCTGCCCTCTCTTCCCGAACACGAACATATTCAGACACTTGCAGAACAATGGTATGGCCGAGCTGACATCTGGAACCATGCCCTGCTGCAACTTCCTGCCAAAATACACCACAATGGTAGTCATGTAGATATGCACTGTGATCTGAAATATGTACGCCTTGATCTGCGCCTTGTCGGACTGGATATCAATCCTGGCTGGTTACCCTGGCTCGGCAGGGTCGTAAATTTTCACTTTGACCAAGGTGGAGGATCTCATCATGAATGATCTCTCCCTGATTACTCTGCCACAATCAGATCTGGACGACCTCTTGAACTGGGTTAACCTGGGGATTGAGCACTACCGTGCCAGGATTTCCGTAAATAATCCTGAGAAAAAAAACGATTCCGCTCAATCCTGGCAGAACGGCTGCCAGACCATGATTAACAATTGGCCGCCGGCAAAAGGCAATCTGGCTCGTTGTATCAACGAATTCGATCTTTGCCGTGAAGAAACATTTCTGCTTATCCTCGCCGGCCAGATTGAAACAGATGCACACATTACTTTCACCATCCATGAGCTGCAGCAACCGGAAAGCAACGGCCCGCTTTCAGTACATCTGGCCCTGGAGATGATCAATACATTGTTTGATAATGAAATACCATGGAGCGGCCTCGATCTGTTGAACTGCACGCTCATTACCAATAATTTATTGACCCTTGCAGGTGATGATCCACTTCCCCTGCAAAGTCTGCGCATCCAACCATCCTTCTGGTCGGTGCTCAATGACCGGCCGCAGATCTGGCCGACCACCGTCTCAATAAATAGTTCCGGCCGTCACCTGCTGCCCCGAAAAAGCAGGCAATCGCTGCCAAGACTTGCCAAGCTCCTCCAGAAAAGACAGGTGCAGACTCTCATTTTACGCGGCCAGCCAAACAGCGGCCGCAGATATCTGGCTGCAGAAATTGGTGTACTACTGGGCATGCAGCCACTGGTAACAGGGCTGGAACTCTGGCGCGATCAACGATCATTTCAGCTGGCCTGTCATTACGCAGATTGGCTACCGGTTATTAACACGCACCTCAATCCAGGTGAAGTGCTGCCGCTACCGCTGCGTAATCCAGCACACCCCGTTATTATTTTGGTAAACCTGGATGGGGCAATATCGGCCGATAGCTGCCTGGAGCATCAACTGGGGCTGCCGGATCAGCAGCAACGCCACGATCTCTGGCTGCAAGCCTTGGCCGATGAAAAACTGGCCCGCAAGTTAAGCGGCAATGTGCTCTTGAGCGGCCCAACCATTGTACAACTGGCAGAATCAGCCAAACGCTACGCTCAGCAGTCAGATGAAAAAGTTGCAGCCAGTCACATCCTGCTTGCCCGACAGAATCATGGCACGGAAAAACTTCGCCTTCTGGCCGATCCGGTACTGCGCCGGGTATCAAAAAACGCCATCGTCTTTCCACCACAGATTGATAATCACCTCGAAGACATGGTCACTAGAGCCAAACGCAGGGAAGCGCTCTGGGACGGGCTCGGCACAACCATGCAGGCCAGCCGCAACAGTGGACTGAGGGCCTTGTTTGTGGGAGAAAGCGGCACCGGCAAGACTCTGGCGGCCAGCTACCTGGCCACCCGTCTGGGCACCCCTCTCTACCGGGTGGACCTTGGTGCTGTTATGAACAAATACATTGGCGAGTCAGAGAAGAACTTAGGCCAGTTGCTTGATCAGGCCGCAGCCAGCGATGTGATTCTGCTCTTTGATGAAGCCGATTCTCTCTTCGGCAGTAGGACAGATGCCAAGCAGACCGGTGAGCGTTACGCTAACAACCTGACCAACTATCTGCTGACCCGTATTGAAAATCATCCCGGAGTTGTCATCCTCACCACCAACAGCCGCGAACGCATTGATACAGCTTTTCATCGACGTATCGAAATTATAATCGATTTTCCTTTGCCCGGTTTCAATGAACGCAAGCTTCTCTGGCATAGTCATTTAGGTACCAAATCTCCAGATGAAGAAATTATCCGCAGTCTTGCCAGTCATTGCGATCTCTCCGGCGGTCAAATACGTAATGCTGTGTTGGCCGCGGCCGGCAACCAGGCTGATAAGCAACAGATAGACCCCAGATATCTGGTCGAAGCGATTCGGCGTGAATATCAGAAACTGGGACGTAACATGCCTTCGGCAATCGAAAACCTGGGAAAATAGCATGGAAAGCAAACAACTCACTAAAAGAAAGCGCTCTCATCAGCCCAGGGATGCTGCAAGAGCCAGAGCGCGACGCAAACTGCGCACTCCGGCCTACCTTCATCGCAAACTCCAGGTAAGCAATCCACAGGACAAGGAAGAGCGAGAGGCCGATGCCGTAGCAAATGAGATAAAGCGCAACACTGCTTCCCAGCCGGAAGAAGAGCAGATCCCTGCAGCCCGGAAAATTGCCAGGCAGACAGGTGAAATGGAGGAAGAAGAAGCTGCTCAAACCAAGCTGAGTCGACAGGCCGAAGAGGAGGAAGAGGAAGCCCAGACCAAACTCCAGCGACAGACTGAAGAAGAAGAGGAAGCCCAGACTAAGCTGTGGCGCCAACCAGCCGAGGAGGAAAAGGAGGAAGCTGCCCAACCAAAATTGAGACGGCAGGTCGAAGACGAAGAAGAAATCCAGGCCAAGCTCTGGCGGCAGCCTGCTGAGGAAGAGGAAGAAGAACTCCAAACCAAGCTTCGGCGACAAGCAGAAGAGGAAACCGAACCGGAAGAAGAACAGGAGACAAGTGCGGAACTATTAGAGCAGCGGATCCAGAACAGCCGCGGCAATGGCAACCCTCTCCCAGATACGGTGCTTAAAGATATGGAGCAGCAGTTTGGTAGGGATTTTAGCCATGTTGTGATCCATAACGATAACGAGGCGGCAGAAATTTGCGAAGAAATCAATGCCAGAGCCTTCACCATCGGCAATGATATTTACTTCGCTCTGGGGGAATTTACCCCGGAGACCGAAGGAGGGCGGGAGCTACTTGCCCATGAATTGGCCCATGTGATGCAACAAAATGATCGCATTCACAGAAAGTCAAAGGAAGAGGGTGGCGAGGGAACCTATACCCGTGGGAGTGGAGTTATCATTTTTGACAACATCAATATTCCCAGCAATTATCAAACCATCTATAGTAATAAAACACCTTTAATACGTCATCGAGCGTTCTCTGCTGAATCACGCACTACAGTGCAGCAACAAACCTGGAAAAATGATATTGACAAAGGTGGCTCTACAGAAAAGTTGAACAACGTACTCAGCAACCATCCCAATGTTGCCAGTGCCCCACCGCAGCGCTACATATTTAAAGTCCCTTCACCTCATCAGCAGATTGATGGTTCTAGCCCACGTTACGCTATGGGAAGTCTTGAAGACTGTGCCAGAGAACTTTCCATCCCCAGCTGGAATCATTCTGGCCGCAGTGTAACGCCTTCCCGAGAATCAAGACTTACATCATATGATGTTGATCATATAGTCGAAGAGCAG
>JASJDT010000212.1 GCA_030065655.1 Desulfocapsaceae bacterium
ATTTGGTACTCGCCATTTGCCCCTACGAATTATAAGAAATCGTGGTTCTCTCTTGAATTCAAAATTATTGGCACTTCTATCCAATAATTAAGATTCGATTCCTTTCAAAATACGTGCTAGGATATCTCTCACAGCCAGAGTTCAGATCATCTGATATCAGCTCTCGTCAAGAGAAATTGTTTGAAAACGGTGTTTTGAGATCGCTGCATCACCATACATAAACTGAAGTAAAAACAGGAGAGTGGCAACGTTTTTCCATGAACGATACTCAGCAATCATCTCAACATTTAGCTGCCATCGACCTGGGTTCCAATAGCTTCCATCTGATAGTTGCCCGTATTGAAGATGGCCATATTCACATTCTTGATAAATTAAAAGAAATGGTCCGCCTGGGAGGCGGACTCGATAAAAAAGGCCGTCTCACCGAAGAAGCAAAGGTACGAGCTCTCTCCTGCCTCGATCGTTTTGCTGAACGAGTGCAGAAATTACCCCAGGGCAGTGTTGCAGCGGTCGGCACAAATACTTTGCGCCAAGCAAAGAATTCCCGCCATTTTTTGCAAAGTGCCAGTGAGGTTTTGGGTCACCAGATCTCAATTATTGGGGGAAAGGAAGAGGCTCGTCTTGTTTATCTTGGTGTTTCCCACTCTCTGGTGACTGAGAATGGCAAGCGGCTGGTGATGGACATCGGCGGCGGTAGTACTGAATTGATTATCGGAGAAGGTTTTGAGCCTCTTCATCTGAGCAGTCTCGAAATGGGCTGTGTCAGCATGAGTCGCGCTTTTTTTCGAAAAGGAAAACTGAGCAAGAAGAATTGGGAAAAGGCAAACATTGCTGCCCATATCGAACTACGTCCGGTACGGCGCCATTTTCGTAAGGTTGGCTGGAACTCTGCCACAGGGGCATCGGGGACTATCAAGGCCGTTGGCAGCATTGTCAAAGCGCTTGGTCTTGAAACCTATGATATCACCCTGGAAAGCTTATACGAAATACGCAAGAGAATGACCGCGGCAGGTCATATAGAAAACCTCGACCTGCCCGGTTTGGACCGTGATCGCCAACCTGTATTCGCTGGCGGGCTGGCCATCCTCATTGCCACCTTTGAAGCGCTGCAAATTAAAACCATGCAGGTCTCCGAAGGTGCCCTGCGGGAAGGCCTGTTGTATGAGCGCCTGGGCCGTATTCGGAGTGAAGATACCCGCTTGAAAACGGTCTCCAGTGTGCAGCAGCGGTTTCAAGTCAGCCAGAAACATGCGCAACGAGTGAGTTCAACTTCGCAGTGTTTATTTTCCGCCTGTGAAAAAGCCTGGAAACTGGGAAAAGAACATTCCGAAATATTGTATTGGGCAAGCAGCCTCCATGAAATTGGACTGGCGGTTTCGTTGAGTGGCTATCAGAAACATGGTGCATATCTCCTCGAGAAGGCCGATCTTCCGGGATTTTCTTTAGCAGAACAGGACTGGATGAGCGTTCTGGTTCGTTGCCATCGTAAAAGAATATCAAAAAAACTCTTCGCAGGTTTACCGGAAAAGAACCAGAAAAACGCCTTGAGACTGGCAGTCCTGCTGCGTCTTGCCACCCTGCTCCATCGGTCCCGGAAAGACGAAAGAGCTGCTATAGAGAAGGTAATTGCAGGAGAAGATTCTCTGATTCTGCAATTTGCTGAATTTGAGTTGATTAACCACCCCTTACAGCGGGTCAGCCTGGAGCAGGAAGCCAAATATTTAAAAAAAGTAGGTTTTCAGCTCGAGTTCACCTCATGAGCAGCTGATACTGTTGGTTTTCATATCGCTGCTCGGTGTTGAGCCAAACTTGCGCAAATACTCCCTGCTGAACTGATTCGGACTTTCATATCCTACTTTCAAGGCTGTCTGGGTGACGGTTTCACCTTCATTCATCAACAATCTTCGTGCTTCCAACAGCCTCATATTCTTCTGATACTGCAATGGTGTCGACTCGGTGATGGCCTTAAAATGATGAAAGAATGATGAGACGCTCATTCCCACCGATCCAGCAACTTCAGAAATCAAGAGTGGTTCGCTGTATTTGCTGCGAATGAGCGCAATGGCTTTCGAGATCTTACTGGCGTGGCTGTTATGCCGCAGGAGATTTCTGAGCATTCCTCCACAGGGAGCCTGCAGCAGGCGGAAGTGAACTTCTCTTAGAATCTGTGGCAGCAGCATGACAGAGTCCGTCGCATCCTGAGTGGCATTCAACAACCTGAATAGAGAATCAATTACATGCGAGTTGGCATCATTAACCGCCAAGGATCTAGCTTGGTTTGTGGCCTGGGAAATCTCACCAAACTCATGGTGCAGGGCTCGGATAATACTGTAATTAAGGCGCAGAACCAGGGCTATATATGGTGTCGACTCAGAAGCCTCGGTAACCTTTGAGACCACCGGTATATCATGGCTGACGATCAACAGTTCGCCGACACCGAAGGAAAAAGTCTTCTGACCAGCAGTAATCTCCTTTCTGCCCTGGAGGATCAGGCAAAGCGCAGGCTCGTAAAAAGTTGCAGTGAGCTCCGAGGGAAAATTATGCTGCAAAAGTAAAAGATGAATATCCTCGTTGAGCATCAGTTGCTTTTCTTCACTATTCTTCAACAGTTTAATTGCCCTACCGGTTAATGCTTGAATATCTGCCATGGCGTCATCCTCCCTGTCTCAAGGATAACTTGGGCGTAAACTATTGTCTATCTTTAACCCAGATGATTCAGAGATATAGGCAGGTAACAAATATCAATAGGCAAGCCAAGGCAACATTAGCGTATTATCTTTGCTTATGAAGGTCATGATTTGTAATTTTCTGTAATCAACATACAACCCTGGCCGTAAATCTGGGCAGCAATCTTGCTGAATACGCCATCAATAGCGGAGGATGTTATGGAACATGAGAATGGAAACGGTGTTATGTCACACCCAAGACTTAAGCGCCGGGAGTTCATGGCCATGCTAGCGAGCTGCACTGCTGGATTGATGGTCCCCGGTATTTTTCCTGGTGATGATACCCTTTTCGCTGCCACCGGCTCCCGCTCCGATCGGCTGGGTGAGCTTCTGCCCCTGCGCAAGCTGGGTTCTGCCAGCCGGGTCATTACCAATTTGGGTGTGGGCGGCGACCATGTGGGAACCGCCTCGGAAAGGGATGCTCAGGCGATCATCGAAAAAGCCCTTGAGGAAGGAATACGCTTCTTCGACAACGCTCCCCTTTACAGCAACGGCGAGGCCGAAATACGCTATGGCAGATTTCTTACCCCTAAATACCGGGACGTCTCTTTTATTATGACCAAAACCCTGGCCAGAAACAGGGAGGATGCCTTGAAAGATCTCGACGCTTCTCTCTCCCGGATGAAGACCGATTACGTAGACCTTTGGCAGGTGCATGCCCTCCAAACCCCTGAGGATGTTGAATATCGCCTGAATCACGGTGTGCTCGACGCCTTTCTCGAGGCCCAGCAAAAAGGCAAGGTGAGATATATCGGTTTTACCGGCCATCAATCGTATAAAGCCCACCTCAAGATGCTCGAAGAGACCTTAAAGAGAGGTGTGACCATGAACTCTGCCCAGATGCCGGTCAACCCCGCCGATCCGCACTATGAGAGCTTCGTCACCCATGTTGTGCCCAGATGCGTGGAGGCGGGCATCGGCGTACTGGCCATGAAATCGCTGGCTTATGGACGTTTTTTTGGAGGAAATAAGGGCTGGCAGCGCCGCTCAGTCAACGTGAAGCCGGCTATACCTGCTGTCCTTACGCTGGAGGAAGTTTTCGGCTTTGTGTGGTCATTGCCCATAACAACCCTTATCAGTGGTATGGAAAGTCCTCAACATGTTACCCAAAATGCTGCTCTAGCTCGCCAAACCTGGAACTGGAATCAGGCAGAACGTCAGCAAAGAATAGATGCGGTGGCCCCTTTTGCCGGACCGGATCTTGAGTTTTACAAAAGTTGAATCTTGAAAAATAAATAAACAACATGAAAATACACTAGAATCACTCAAAAGGAGAACAGATGAAAATCGTCAAACTAGGTCAACAAGGTCTCAGTGTACCTGCGGTGGGTCTTGGCTGCATGGGCATGTCTGATTTTTACGGCAGTTCCGATGAGGCAGAAAACCTCAAATTACTTGATGAGGCGCTTGAGCTCGGCTGCAATTTTTGGGATACCGCCGACATGTATGGCCCCTTTACCAACGAGCTACTTCTTGGCAAAGCCCTTGCCGGCAGAAGGGACAGAATTATTCTTGCCACCAAATTTGGCATCAAGCGCAGCGAAGATGGCAAATGGCTGGGAATCAGCGGCTCTCCCGAGTATGTCAAGGCTTGTTGTGATGCATCGCTAAAGCGCCTGGATATTGATTATATCGATTTGTACTATCAGCACCGTCTTGATCCGGAAGTCCCGATTGAAGACACCGTTGGAGCCATGGCAGAATTGGTTCAAGCCGGAAAAATTCGTTATATCGGCCTTTCTGAGGCAAGCGCCGAAGAGTTGGAAAGAGCCCATAAGACACATCCGGTTACTGCTCTGCAAACCGAACTATCCCTTTGGTCAAGAGACGTGGAAGATGAAATTTTGCCCATGGCCAGGGAGCTAGGCATTGGATTTGTTGCGTACAGCCCATTGGGCCGAGGTTTTTTGACCGGTGCAATCAAGAAACGAGAAGACTTGGAGGAAGATGACTGGCGGTTGAGCAATCCCCGTTTTAGCGAGGAGGCGATTGCCAACAATCAACGCCTCGTTGAAAAAGTTGAAGCCATCGCCAAGATAAAGAAAGTGACGCCTTCCCAAGTTGCCTTGGCATGGGTTCTCTCAAAAGGTGATGACATTGCCGCGATTCCTGGCACTCGCCATGCGAAATATTTGAAACTGAATTGGTCAAGCCAAAACATTGTCTTAGGTGAAGAGGAGAAAAAAGTTTTAGATGAATTCTCCAGCACGTTTATCGTTGTTGGTGAACGCTATTGACACAGTCGTAGTCTAATGCACGAGCAGAACCGCACTTAAGTACCCTCAAAGGATATAGTTTTTTGGGTTTTAGATAATGTCCAGCTTTCAATATAATGCTGGGCAAAGGCATCTGGAGATTTAAATTTGATATTCGTTGGACTGAGGATATCGTTCCCCCCTTTATCCATGATGCTGACCACAAACACTTTTCTTCACCCCATAACTGAAAGTCAAAACATAATCTTCTTTCAATGTGATTTTGGGTTTTCATGGATGTCGGTTTCGTAAAATACGATGAAAGCCTACAGGGAAGCAGCGAGACCTGTTGACTTTGCGTGTTACACTATCACGTTCATAGGTTTTTTTAGGAGTTCTTCGTCTTTGGCATAGATCAAGTTTTACCTTTTTCATGGCAGGTATTCTGCTCAATTTCTATCCCGGGCAAGATTCTATTTTAGTAATTGATAAAAGCACGAGTCAGGATAAATCAGCAGCCACTCGCTCATAATTGGTAAGAGTTCCGAAAAAACGTGTCAACAATGCTGTCAACAGATGTGTCAACAACAGTGTCAAAATTCATTACAGTTATTTATTTGTTCTCAGACACATACATAGAATTACATATTAAGAAGGATCAAATTTTTCTTGTTTGAAGGTAAATATTTTTGTTTTTATAACCGACAAGTACAGTATGTGTTGCTTTTAAAATTATTGTTAGGATATTTACTGCACCGGAAGAAATCAAATCTGATAAACAGATACGCATGCATAACATATGTCTGGAAACGATGATGCTATACCAGTGTAAATTAATGCCTTGACCGCATAAAAGGAGAATAATGCAAGAGAATCCATATGCACCACCAGCAGCTGACTTGGCCGTAAATAATGCAAACAGTTTTACTTTGGCTTCGAGGTGGAAAAGGTTCTGGGCAGCAATGATAGACAGCTTACTTTCTATCATCATTCTGGTACCAATTATGTACTTCACTGATGGCCTTGATGGACTGGCAAATGGACAAGAAAACCCAATTATGTACACCTTATCCATTGGTGCCGTAGGTGTCGTCGTCTTTATAATTCTCCATGGTAAGTTGTTAGCCGCACACGGCCAAACCATAGGTAAAAAGATATTGGGTATCCGAATTGCCGATTTGGAAGGTAATTTGCCCAGCATCAAAAGGCACATAATACCAAGGTACACATTTACTACTATTCTGGGGTATATCCCTTTCATTGGGGGACTATTGGCGATACTGGATATGCTTTTAATTTACCGTAAGAATCGGAGATGCTTACACGATAATGTCGCCAAGACAATAGTTGTGTATAAATAGTTACCATCCTAAAACTGCCCTCTCGGAGTCTTCACTTTCCGGGAGTCTGCGCTTACCTGACCGATATCTTCGTTGTGCTCAAATTTTTATCCTCCGGTAAGCGAACGGAGTGAGACTCCGAGATATCAATTATATGCACCCCAAGGGCACTTCTTTCAGGGCGCCTGTGGTAAAATTTTTCGCACGCCT
>JASJDT010000029.1 GCA_030065655.1 Desulfocapsaceae bacterium
ACTCCTGTCCTTTTGCCTTGTATTACCCTGTAGAACCTATCTTTTTGCTCATTTCTGAAGTAGTATGTCTAAGAATCGCGATTTACCACCCATACCAATCTATGTAAAGCCGGCTGCGGAATCTGAATCTGAAATTATTTCGAATTCACTGGGAATTACAGTAGGCATTATTTTTTTAGTTATTGCCTCTCTGCTTTTTCTTTCTGGAAACTCTCAGAGTCAGAATCTTATTACGTTCCTAGATGTTTTCTCGATAAATTTTACTTCTATCGTGCTCGAGGCAGTACCTTTCATGCTGATAGGCACACTTATAGGGGGAGTGATAGAGGTCTTTGTACCGATTGCGCTCATTGACAGGTTCTTTGGCAAAGGGAAGACCCAAGGCGTATTTCTGGCGGGTGGTCTGGGATTGCTCTTTCCGACCTGTGAGTGTGCGATCGTCCCAATCGTCCGTCGCCTTATTCTTAAAGGAATCTCAATTCCTGCTGCTGTTTGCTTTATGCTGAGCGGACCAATTGTAAATGTAATTGTCGCCTGGTCTACTGCCGTAGCTTATACATATAATTGGAAAATGGTCCTGCTTAGAATCAGCTGCGGTTATGTCGTTGCCGTTCTCATAGGATTAGTACTATCCCGCTTTGCCAACCCGCAGAAGCTGATTCTAGATAACGTTGCTGAGCAGTCCTTTCGCGGTTGTGGTTGTGGCGATGAAGAATTTCAAAAAAGTCGAATTTGGTCCAAGCTTTTACATGCTATTGGGCATGCACGAGATGATTTTCTTCAGGTTGGAAAGTATCTGGTAATAGGCGCCTTTATCGCCGCTTTTATTCGCACTGTTACTCCTGTAACAAGTTTTGCAGGCCTGGCGGAATCTCCATGGATAGTGATTTTTGTGATGATGGTGATGGCCGTACTCATGAATCTCTGTAGTGAGGCCGATGCATTTATTGCGGCAAGTTTCAGATGGCTCATTCCGGGCAGTGCTCAACTGGGCTTTATGGTGTTGGGACCAATGTTGGATCTTAAGCTTGTGTTGATGTATCTCAGTGTCTTTCGCAAGCGAACCATAGCACTTCTAGCTGTCTTAACATTCGGTGTTGTCTATAGTCTTATGCTGCTTATAGAAATCTTTCTTCCTCCCTTTGTTTGATGTTATTTCGCTTACTCAACATACTGTTGCTCCTAATTTGGGCTGTCTTTCTCGTTTGGTTACTTACCTATGGAAAAAGTGACTTGATTCGCCTAATTCATCCCAGATTGTGGTGGGTTCTAGGGATTGCTGTTATCGTTTTGGTCTTTTTTCTGTTATCCCTCATCATTTCCAACAGGCAAACAGAGAGCAAAAAAAATATGTTATTGAAGTTGCCCGGTATACTCATCTTGCTTATTCCGGTTATGTATTTCTTCATAGCTAAAGATGCAAGGCTTGACGGAGCTTCATTGCAAAACAGGTTTATCCTGGACCACGATGGTTTTTATCTTAACAATCTGCCTCCTTTTGACTTGTTTGATGACTCAAAATCGTCTGAAATGGTCTTTTCAAAAATCCTCCGAGATCCAAATAAATATGAAGACCAGGATGTTGAAATTGTCTGTCAGAGTTTTGTTCATGAGGAGCTTCCCGAGAATACAGCCATGTGTTATCGCTACCTGATTACCTGTTGTGCAGCGGATGCACTGCCGGCATTTATATTTCTCAGCCATCAGGATGAACAAGAAATTGAAAATAATCGGTGGGTAAAGCTGAACGGACCACTGTCAATTATTAAAAACAACGACATGGAGTTTCCCTCTGTCAAAATTGAGTCAATCGAGTATGTCGAAGAGCCGGCATTCCCCTGGGCAATGTAAAATAAAAACTCAAATCAAAAAATAGTAGTAAGTTTAATTTTATGAAGTGCCACACACATTCAATTTGTCGCAAGTGAAATTACTACCGGCATACACCTAACGAAAGTCTGACCAAGTAAGCGCCATACAAAAAGCTCAATAGTTCTGTTTTCTCTTATAAATAAGAGCGATGGGGCAATGATCGATAAAGATCACTTTCCATCGCAAAAATATGTTTTTGATTGATAAGAATATTTCAGATTCACTCACGGGTAATTTCATTGAATCAAATGAGTTTTCTAAAAAATAAGAATTATTATTTATGATTAGTTGGTATTTCACTGCAGGAAAGTTAATACAGGTAATACAGAATGCATTTATTAATCATATCAGGATTTCTCGGTTCAGGTAAAACATCTATTCTCATGCCTTTTGCGAAGCGTTTGACTGCAAAAGGAAAAAAAGTAGTGATAATTGAGAATGAAATCGGTGAAAAAGGGGTGGATGATCTCTACTTGAGAGAGAATGATTTGCAGGTGAGGGAGATTTACCACGGATGTATTTGTTGCGACTTAAGAACCGATTTAATTAGCTCGCTGCTCGAACTGGAACGTGACTACAAACCTGAAATTATCGTAATGGAGCCAACGGGAGTGGCAGACCCATATCTTCTCCTATCCTCACTGTCAGGATATCCAGGAAATCTGGAATCGAGAACCATGGTATCCATTGTGGACGCGGAACGATTCGAGGACATCCTAAGTCTGAAAATTCCACTCGCCATCGACGGAATTAAGAGTGCTGATTTGATTGCGCTGAATAAAATTGATTTGATTTCACCTGAAAATCTTGAAAAACTCAGAAATCAAATAAATAGAATAAACCCGGATTCTGAAGTTCAAAACGTATCGGCTTATGATGAAAAGCTGTTGGAAGATCTGTTTAAATTGATAGAGTCGAAACTCTTTAGTATTCAGATAAAAGAAGCAGAAAAAAGAATAGAATTAGAGAAAAAAGGTATATCTCCCACCGTTTGTTCGAGAAGCTTCGAATTTTTAAAAGATGAAATTTGTCTTTCAGAGCTTGAAACAAAGAAATATTTTGAAGATAAAGTATACAGAACCGCTGTTTTGCTGGAAGAAGCTGGGGCTGATCTCATAGGCAATGTAAAACTGATTATAAAAAGTGACAAAGATGGATACTTATTAATTTCGACAACTTCCTTCTCTCGATATCCTGAAGTAAGCGGAAAGCTGCCCGCTGGCTATTCTAAAGTTGTATTTACCATCAATGCCATGGTCTACGGCATAGAGAAAGAACCTTTAAATTCCATCATCAATAAGGTTTTCCCTCACTTCCCGGATTAATCCTTGCGGTGCGTAAGTCCGCCCTCAATCACCAGCATGTTCTGCCATTTACCCTGGCGATAGCGGAAAGAGACGATTAAGAACAGAGAGAAGATGTAGACGAGTACGCAATACCAGACCTGCTCAACGCTGAAACCAAAAGAGCTGATACCAATATAGACCGGGGCAATCATCAAAAAGAGTGAAGCGAGTCCAACGCTCCACATCATAAAACGGGTATCGCCCGCGCCTTTAAGGACTCCTGAAAATATCATATAGAGCGCATCAAAAAAGAGATAGGCTGCCACGATGCGTAAAAGTACGACACCCATCTCCAAAATCTGTCCATAGGCCATGGGAGAATGGCCCTCAGGGATAAATAGACCAAGAACCTGTTCCGGAAAGAAAATGAATGCCATGTCGATGCAAAAAATATAGATAAGCAGGAGATGAATGCTCCGCCAAGTAAGAGCCCGGGCCTGCCCCGGTTGACCCCGCCCCAAGGCTTGGCCAACCAGGGCGCTGATTCCCTGGGAGACGCCGATGGATGGCATGAATGCCACAGCATTTATGGAAATGACGATATTGGTTGCCGCCAATTCGAGCTTGCCTATCCTACCTACCAGAAGAATAAACATGGTGAATGCCAATATATCGAGGGTGAACTGGAGCGAGCCGGGGATGCCGAACTTCATTAGCCGCAAAAACAGATCCCGGTCAAATCGCCAGGTGTTGAACAGGTTGTATCTTTTGATATTTATCGGCGTAAAGATAAACAGGGCCAGCAGAACCGTGATCAACAACCAGGCAGCGACGGTTGCCAAGGCCGCCCCTTTGACTCCCATTTCGGGAAAACCCCAGACACCAAAGATAAGTGCATAGTCCAAAGGTATGTTGATGAGGGTACCCAGAACATGAAAAAACATAACCGGACGGGTTATGCCCCTGCCGGTAAAAAAAGCGGCCAGAGCGCTCATGGCAACATGCAGAATGGCCCCCCTGCAGAGAATATTGAAATAGGTGATTTCAAGAACGCGCACTTCCTCGGGATGTCCAGCCAGGCGAAAAATTGGTTCGGCAGCAAAAACAGAGAGCAACAGGAAGATTATGCCTGAGAACAGGGTAAAGTAAATACCTTGCCATAGCGTCGAGCCTATGCGTTCAGATCTGCCGGCACCATGGTACTGGGCTATGAATACTTGGGTATAACCGGCAATACCACCAAGAAGGGCCATGAACAGAAAGGCTGTAATACCGGCGGGAGCAACGGCGGAAATGGCATTGATAGAGTAATTGGCCAGAAAAACCCGATCAGTAAACTCCATTACTGTGGTTGCCGACATGGACATCACCAGCGGCAAACAGACTCTGAGCACATCCCGATAGTAGTACTGGCGATGGGGGGTTGTTGTAGGCATAGAAGTTCCTGAAAATAAAAAAATCCTTTTACCAGATTAAATGGTAATTCGCCATGTTTTACCATTGTGTTGTCAGATTGGATAATTGTGGTTATTTTGCTCCTCAAACCTCGATACAGATAATTCTATAACCGTCTAGGTTGTTAAACTTACATACATTTGCCCAGACGAGTGAGGTTTAAGGCACAGGAGGAGGGATGCAGCAATTTATTGAAATCAAAACCAGTCGCCGACAAATGTTGGTGGATATAACAGCAGAGGTTGAGGCAATCGTTAGAAACAGTGGAGTCGAAACTGGCGTAGTGAGTGTGTATGCCCAGGGTGCGACTGCAGCCGTGATGATCCAGGAAAATTGGGATGATTCGGTGCAGGAGGATGTTATTAGTTTCCTCAGCAATATCATTCCCCAGGGAGTCTGGCAGCATGATAAACAGGACAGTAATGGTGATGCCCATTTGAAAGCGGGCATTGTCGGACCCTCCGAGACAATTCCAATCAGCAACAGCAGATTGGCTCTGTCCCGCTGGCAGAATATTTTTTTCTGCGAATTCGACGGCCCCCGGCAACAGCGAAAGATCCTCTGCACAGTTCTGAGAATGCCCGAACAATAAAATCATGATAAAAAAAATAATATCCGGTGGTCAGACCGGAGTCGATCAGGCCGCCCTTGACGCGGCAATTACCTGTGGCATTGAACATGGCGGCTGGTTGCCGGCCGGACGTATGACCGAAGATGGACCGTTGCCGGTAAAATACCAGTTGCAAGAGCTACCTGGCAGTTCTTACCCAGAGAGAACCAGGAAGAATGTGGTTGTTGCCGATGCTACTCTGATTGTCTCGCGGGGGAAGTTGAGTGGTGGCTCTGCTCTGACGGCCACCATTGCCTCTGAGTTAGACAAAGCTTGGCTGCATATCGATCTGGCAAAGCAGGCAAAAGCTGATGCGGTTGTCAACATAAAAAGCTGGTTGCAGAATTGTGAACCAGATGTTTTAAATGTTGCTGGTCCGCGAGCAAGTTCGGATCGGGAAATCTACGGTGATGTCTACCAACTTATTGAGGAGATTCTACAGGCGCAACAGGAAATCGAAGGATAACCCTGAGAGGCACCATGCTAATTCCAACCACACAGCTGCTGCTGTTCTTCCAGAATAAAACCACGAGACGTAATTTCATCACCCTGGCGAAATTTTTCATCCTTCTGGCCCTGATCGTTCTCGTCTATAGCACCCTCTTTCATATCCTAATGCTCTATGAAGGTCGAGAATACAGCTGGATAACCGGGATATACTGGGCGCTCACGGTCATGTCGACCCTTGGCTTCGGCGATATAACATTTCAAACCGATCTCGGTCTCATTTTCACCGTGTTCGTGTTGGTCTCGGGCATCATTTTCATGCTTGTTATCCTGCCCTTCACTTTTATTCAGTTTTTTTATGCGCCCTGGCTTGAAGTTCAGGCAAGAGCAAGAACCCCAAAACAGCTTCCTGAAGATACCCATAGGCATGTTATTATTGCCGGTCTTGATCCGGTCACCTGGAAGCTGGTGGAACAGCTAAAGAAGAAAAATCATCCCTATGTTATTCTTACACCTGACGTGCAATCCGCCGCAGAACTGCTCGACAAGGGTTACCGGGTGGTGGTTGGTCAGCCGGACGATCCAATAACCTATACCCGCGTTCAGGTGGCCCGGGCCGCCATGGTTGTGGCCACCATCGATGATCTTATCAACACCAATATCTCCTTCACCGTTCGAGAAATCTGCGAATCTGTACCGATTGTCACCAACGCCGACAAGGACCATTCCGTGGATATTCTCCAATATCCGGGAAATATGTACGTCTTCCAGTTTATGAAGATGCTGGGAGAAGCCCTGGCTCAGAGAACTCTGGGACTTGATGAAACCATAAACGTTATTGCCAGCTATGATGGACTGCGTATTGGCGTTGCCCCCGCCCTCTGTTCTTCCCTGGTAGGGACACAGCTGTTTCAGTCGGGCATGCGTGAAAAGACCGGCGTTACCGTGGTCGGTATCTGGGAGAAGGGTATTCTCAAACTGCCATCACCGCAGACCACTATTAATCAGTCCTCAATCCTTGTTCTGGCCGGCTCCTCAGCTCAGTTGGAAAGATTTGCCAAAACCTATTCCAGTCCAAGGCGAACGTTTGATGCAGATGCGCCAGTGCTCATCCTTGGCGGTGGGAGAGTGGGGCAGGCCGCCGCCGAACGTCTGCAAAGAGATGGTATACAGTGCAAGATAGTGGAGAAAAGGCCAAATCTCATTGGCGAGGGCGACATGTATATCCAGGGAGATGCTGCCGACCTGGATACCCTGAAAAGAGCCGGGATTGATCGAGCACGTTCGGTGATTATCACCACTCATAACGACGATATGAATATCTATCTTACTTTTTATTGTCGCCAGTTACGCAGTGATATTCAAATATTGAGTAGATCAACGGTGGAAATGAGTGTTTCAAAACTTCACAGGGCCGGAGCCGATTTGGTCATGTCCTATTCATCCATGGCTGCCGGGGCCATCCTCAATATCCTGCTTCCCGGTGAAATTTCAGTTTTTACAGATGGTTTGGTGGTTTTCAATACACCAGTGCCGGCAAGAGTGGTCGGGAAAACGCTCATTGAAAGCAAGATTCGAGCGAAAACCGGTTGTAGTATTGTCGCGGTGCGTACAGGCAGCGCGTTGCAGGTTAGTCCGGATCCCACTTCCATCTTGCCTGAACAAGCCGAGTTGATTCTGGTTGGCACTGATGAGGCTGAAAAAAGGTATAATGCTTTTGCTGAGGCTGGCTAAAAAGAGGATCAACTCAGTAGATGAGAAGATACTTGATTGCCGGCTGTTTGTGGATAATTTAATAATATCAAGGGCAAAGAGAAGTAACGCGAAGTGTCTACCACTAAAGAGGAAGCGAAGATGGCTGAAAAAAAAGCAACGAAAATTAAAGTCCTGTCTTTTGGGTACAAATACGGTATGCCCGAGAATCTCAATTACCTCTACGACGTTCGCTTCCTGCCCAATCCTTACTGGATTGAAGAGTTGCGTTCCAAAACCGGTCGTGATCACGAGGTATCCGATTTTGTTATAGGCAGCGATGCCGGACACGGTTTTCTCACCCAACTAAAACCTTTCCTTTTATATATCGTCCAGCAAAATATTATTGCCGGAAATGATGAACTGTTACTGGCCGTGGGGTGTACCGGGGGTAGGCATCGGTCAGTTGCCGTAGCCGAGGTTATTAGTGACCTACTGACAACCACATCAGCAGAGGTAAGCTGTGAACATCGGGATATAGACCGAGACGATTGACCGGTTTATTCTCTCCATTAGAGTATACCTAAAATCAATGAATATGGGAGTTAAACCAGGGAGTCGCAGCAGTACAGAGCAAGGTGGCAAAAATGTATGTCAAGATGACTGCGGCAGCAATGAGCAGGATAACGGTAATCTGACAAAAAAAGGTGATTGCAGTCTTCAGTGTTTTAATACAGGCTCTGCTGAGGATGTCGAACAAGGTTAAAACGAGGGCAATTGACCAGACAACAGCCCCGCCAAGAGTTGATGAGCTCTTTCCCATGAGTGATTTGCTGATGCTAAGATGAGTCATTTCCTGTTTCATTATCCAGATATCTAAATTTACATTAAAAGCTGGGTTATTGTTGATGAGGCGCCTACAGGTACCTGGGAGTTACTAAGTTTGCAAGTAGTGCGCCAAAGAGCGTTTGCAAATGAAATATCCAAAATGATCAGCTTTTTTTGCTTGTAAGTATGCGAAAATGATATCAAAAAAACTGTTTCGCTAAATTGTTCCGATCATTTATTTGGTTGCTATTCTTACTCAATTGCAACAACGAGTAGGAAAATGTGTGTTTTCTCACACATTTTGTCGTGATTTTAGTGAGGCGGAAGAAGAGATGGGAAAGCAGGCAGTTGAGAATATGAACGACCTAGTTATCAGAAATCTGGTTCAGAGAGGTTATAGATGATTTCAAAGGTGTCGCCTCTGCAGAAAATAAGTCTTTCTTTGCTGCTCGAGTCGCTGCAGCTTTCCGATAATGAAGATGAACGTACATGTTTCACCTTTATCTACGGAGCTGGCAGCAAAGGATTGTCGCCATTCGAACTCGATCTATCGGGAAAAATGGTAGGTGAAAAACTCAAGCTTGCCGTGGCTAGAGATGAAATGGTTGCCTATCTTGGCCATCTCTATGCACCGTTGATGAAAACCTTAATGCTGCCGATAGTGCCCGCACAGCTCGCGGTTGAGGTAACCGTCAGCAAAATAGAGCAACCTCAAGAGCGGGAGATAATAACGGCTATGAAAGATTTTCTTGGTGGTGGTTGCGGTGGCGGCTGTGACTGTGGTTGCCATTAATTGATTGATCCTGCCCATTAACTGATTGATCTAGTTGGGTGCTATTGGTCATACGACAACTTCAGATCGTCCCTCCTCCATGAATCAGCCGACTATAGTATCATTTGAAGTGACCATGTGATGAGATTACCACATCAGGTCATCGGGGATTTCATACTCCGCATATGGATCATCCTCATCCTTTTGTTTTTTTGCTGACGGAGTATTCAACAACACGACAAAATTAGGGTTGAGTTCCCGAACTTTATAAATAATATCAGCAGGAACGAGTTGATAGTCGCCGGCTATCATCACGATGCCGACCTTTCCCTGTACCAGGCTGTCCACGCTTTTTTGAGTTAGGCTAAGTTTTTTGATCGTCTTCTCGTGTTTGAAATTATAGGTAATATCTCCTGCATCCATCTGGATTTTGTGGGTTTCGATAAGTTGCCTGGCTTTTGCTGTCGCCTCTTTGGCTTCACGTTGGGCGATTTTCTTTTTATTTAGCTGTTTATCCCGCTCTTTTTTCTGGGCCAAGGCCTGTTTAGCCATACTAGTAATTTCGTCCTTCTGATCGGTAGCAGATGATTTTTTTTGAGCATGCTTTTCCTTTTTTGCCTGGGCATGCTTCTTTTTATCGACAAGGCCTACCTTGAGAAATTGATCCTGTAATGAGTTTCCCATAACGTATCTCCATTACGTCTATGATTGGGGTTTGCAGTTTGTGTCTTAATTAGGGTGTGGATACCAAATTATATATCAGACACTTTTTTATACAACTCCGAATATAATTCCCGAATCATTTGGGCCAACAAAAGGATGACGCTCTATGGCGGATATATCGGCAATATGCATCATCGCTCGGATTTCACTCTCAGAATAAGCTCTTCCCCGGGGATTATTGATAAGCATATTCAAACTAAACAACGCCGCAAATTCCGGTGCATCCTTATTGTCGTTCAAGATGAAATCATGAATGAAAATTATCCCACCTTTTTCCATTTGGGAGACGGTATTATGAAGAACCGTCTGGCATTCGTCAGGACCATTGCTATGCAGGATGTGGGAGAGCCAGGCAATGTCGTAGGGCCCTCCGGTGATGCTGTCTGTAGTGAAGTCTCCGCTTTTGAAATTTATACGATCAGCTAAATTGAATGAGTCAACGGTCTGTTCGGCGAAGGGTTTGGTGGTTGGCCGGTCGAAAATTGTGGCCTGCAGTTCAGGGTTGCTCAGGCAAAAATGAATAGCATAGGTTCCTGGTCCTCCACCGAGGTCCAGAAGACGTTTCTTGCCGTGGAGGTCAAGCTGGTCGGCAATCTGTGGGGCCACCCCCATCGCCAGATTAAACATCCCCATGAGGAAACTCTGTCGTTCGGTTTCTTCGCCATAGGAGCGCTTCTCAATAGGAGCACCGGTGGTAACGGCCTTGTCAAGTTGCGCCCAGCCGTCAAGGATATGGTGATGATGGAGGAGGATATGACCCATGTATTGGGGTGACTGAGTTGTCAGGAAAGTTTTGGCAAAGTTGGAATTGGTATAGCGGAAGTCTTTCTTTTCCAGAAGCTTCATGGCAGCAAGAGCATCAAGGAGCATCTCCGTTGCCCGGTTATCAGCATAAATGCGGGTTGCGACCTCATCGCTTGTCAAGTTGCTGGTGTGTATACAGGAAAAAATATCGAGCCGAACAGCCGCCTGTAGGGCGCATCCTTTCCAATAGGCGCTTGATACACCGAGCAAATCGCCAATGCTCCATTGACTCTCCATAGCAGTCTCCTCAATCAGGTACAGTTATTAACCAAATGATTAGATATAAGCTTATCGGGTTATCTATAAAAGTTCAACATTGATAGGGAAAAGAGACGATCTGGAGCACACATTTCATTGCTACAACAGATTTATTCGATCCATGAAAGTTGTCACATTCTCTAATTGACAACTGGTATGATGAGTGGTATAAGTTCACGTTGTTTTTTTCTACAAAAAGGTGAAAATATGACCCTGCTTCAGAAAACATCGGCTGTTGAAGCCGTGGTGAAACTGCTTATCGACAGAATTCACAGCGGTGAATACACAGCTGGGCAGAAGTTGCCCAGCGAACGTCATCTTCAGAAGGAAATAGGTGTCGGCCGCTTGGCCCTGCGAGAAGCTCTCTCCCGCCTTAATGCCATGGGGATCATTACCACCTCCCATGGCCGGGGAACCTTCGTTGAAGACGATATAAAAACTCAAACATTTCGTGATATTCTGGTGCCATACTTTGCCCTAAATAACCCCAAAAGACTGCATGATCTCGTTGTTGCCCGGGGAATGCTGGAAAGTGAAATTGCCGGATTGGCTGCAGAGCAACGGTCCAGTGAGGATCTGGTGAGTCTTTCTGAGATCGTTACTCATAACTTCCCGGAAGATGTGACCCTGGCGGAGGTTGCCTACCAGGATCTGTTGTTTCATCGGCGCCTCGCCATGATAATCGATAACGGCTTTCTGACCAAAATGCATGCCGCATTGATTGAAAGTATCAGGCTCTTTTTAAACGAATATGTGAAGAGTAAGGAGAATCCGGCGGCGGTAATGCAACCGCATATACCAATCCTGGAAGCCATTGAACGCAGGGATAGTGAAGCGGCACGCCATCATGCCAGATTGCATGTTTCCTATAGCGTTCAGGACTATGAAAACTATATTGCCGGCGCATCAAGGGGGATGGAATCGTGAGATACGTGGTTCTTGTTTCAGCAGTATTAATGCAAATGTGTTTGGGGGCCACATATTCATGGTCTGTATACGTACAGCCGCTCAAGGCTCTTTCTGGTCTGCAGCAGGGGCCGGTGCAGGTGCCTTTTACGATGTTTTATTTTATCTTTCCTCTAACCATGCTGATTGCCGGCAATATGCTGCCCAGAATTGGTACCCGCCGCAGTGCCATGATCGGTGGCCTCCTCTTTGGCGGCGGCTGGCTGATCGCTGGCTTGGGCTCTTTTTCATTTCTCTTCACGGTATTAGGTATTGGAGCTTTAGCGGGAATTGGAGCTGGCATGGCCTATATTGTACCCATTGCTGTCTGCATTCGCTGGTTTCCCAACAATAAAGGACTGGTAACTGGCGTGGCGGTTGCCGGATTCGGGGGAGGCGCAGCTTTGGTGAGTCAAGTCGGCGGCTGGTGTATGAGTGTGCTGCAGTTCACCCCGTATCAGACCTTCACCGTCCTGGGAATATTTTTCCTGGTTACCGTATTTTCGGCTGGCTCTACCATGAAGGTACCAGCCGATGAGCAGAGCAGAAAGAAAACCAGACCGCTGCCGTTGCGGCAGTTTCTTGGTCATCCGGCCTTTCAGCTGCTCTATTTGGCAATGTTCACCGGTCTTGCCGCTGGTTTCACGGTGAATGCCAACCTCAAGGAATTGTTTACCGGCGTTGGTGATATCGTTCGGATCGGGGTCATGGCTGTTTCATTCTTTGCTCTGGCCAATGCAGCCGGGCGGGTTGTCTGGGGGTGGATATTTGATCGGGTTATGTCCAGAAGTGCTATTCAACTGAATTTGTTTATTCAAGCATTAACTCTTTTTTGTGCGCCACTTTTGCTCGATTCGGCCGGCGGTTTTTATCTCATCGCTCTGTTGACCGGCTTCAATTATGGGGGTGTTCTGGTAATTTATGTCTCTTCTGCCTCACGAATCTGGGGAAGTGAGAACGTCGGGCAGGTATACGGCTGGCTTTTCTCCAGCAATATTCCGGCATCTCTTGCGCCACTATTGGCTGGCATCGTCTACGACAATTATCACAACTTTGATCTGGTATTCAACGCACTGGCGGCAATCCTGATCTGTGGTGGTGTTCTCGTTGGTTTACAGGCAAAATCAGTACAACAGCGGGCACCATCATCAGTCTCCTGATCTCAGGAAATGAAGAAAAGATGGCTGATCTCAGCTGACTAGCGATAGGCTGATGAGCCACTTTTGACTGGAAAACACGATTTCCAGTATTTTGGTGGCTCACAAATAATGGAGATCTGCCAACTTCTTGCAGTCTTTGTCAAAATCACTACAGTGATACAAGATAAGGAAGAATCTGCAACAGAGGGAGAGACTATGACCATTATTAAAGCTGATTTCGGTCAGCAAGCATCTACGGATAAAAAAAATCAGGAAACGGAAAAGCCGGCTCCAAGCTATCAACTGCACGTGTCACTTGCCTTTTCTGAGCCACTTATTTGGCGGCGCCTCCTGGTTCCAGGAGAGATTACCCTGGAGCAGCTACATCAGGTGCTGCAGATATGTATGGGCTGGTCAGACGAGCACAACCATCAGTTCTATGTCGGTAAAGTCTTTTATCACAACAGCCCGACCGGTGAGCAACGTTTCAATGAATCCAATGTAGATCTTCATAGCTTGGAAGAAGCTATGCGCTGGTGTTTTTCCTATATTTACGATGCCGGAGATGGCTGGGAGCATAATATTGAACTGGAAGAGATCCTTCCCCCGAATAGTGCCGAAAGCTATCCGCAGGTTCTTGATGGCGAGTGGGCCGTTCCCCCGGAAAGTGTCTCTGGAGTTTTCGAATACGGCGAAGTTCTTCATGCCCTTGAAAATCGCAATAGCAAGACCGACAGGATGCTAAAAAACGAGGGTCTTACGAATTTTGATCCATACAAATTTGATCAGGAAACCTTGAATGCCGCCTTACAAAATGATGTCGGGAAAATCAAGAGGGTGATGAGATAAAATCCGCCGGCAGTATTTAATATTGGTCTTCTTCACCGGAAATTTCCGCTCAGGATTGCCTGATAATATGTTCAATATTGCGGCTTTTTTTCAAGAATATTTTTCTGAATGACCTAAATCCTGCATACGGATGACAACAGTGAATGTTTCTCTTAGTCGTCAGGTGGTTAGATGGTTTAGGGAAATTCCAGATTTCCATCTTCCTTCATTTTCTGATTTTCCATGCTTTTCTCAGCTGTAAAGGTTGAAATAACACTTGTAAAGGAGGATGACTTATTCTATTTTTCCAGACTCAAACATCACGTAATATTTCAACATCTCTATAGCGCAGTTGCTTGACAAATTCCGGGGAGGAAATGGGTAAACTTTTACAGATTATCATCGTTACAGTCCTGATCACGGCATTGCTCTGCGTTGGCGCAATTGTTGGCTATAGTCTGAACGATGCCAAAGTCGAGCACGAAGTCGGGCTCACCGATATCGAAATTCCGCAATATTCCATGGTCGATCTCGGTTTTGTCCATGCCTATGAGCAAGCACGCGGATTGCCCTATGCTGCGGGTGCCATCCTGGATATTGATAATGACGGTACCGAGGAGATATTCTTGGGAGGAGGAGTTCGTCAGGCAGATGGCTTTTATCACTATGTCGATGATCACTTTGTTAACGTCGTTGACCAGACCGGTTTTGTCAAACAGGGTGATGATATTACCCTTGGTGCCGCTGTTATCGATATGGACAGCAATGGCTATGATGATCTTATCATTTCTCGAGAGAGTGGTCTTTACCTTTACTACAATAACGAGGGTGTTTTCTCACTGAAAAAATTGGATATCGAATTTCCGGCCGGTGCATTTCCCCTGGGGGTAGCCATTACCGATCTCAATGATGATGGTTTCGTGGATTTTTTTGTGCCCATCGTCCGCAGGGCTGAACCGATGGACTGGCTGGTTGGCGACATTGAGCAACAGGGTATTCCACCGCGGCTGTATATTAACGATGGTGAGGATAATTTTTCTGAGATCACCGAAGCGGTTGGAATAAGTGATATTGCCGAAGCCCGGCAGATCATATTTGCAGATCTGGATAATGACGGGCTTGATGATATTACCATGCTCCATACCAATGGCACTTTATCCACCTGGAAAAACCTCGGGGATCTGCTCTTTGAAAACAGGTCGCATTTTCATACAAGCCGCAAGGGATATTACACGGCAATGGCAGCGGGAGATTACGACAACAATGGCGATATGGATTTCTTTATTGCCAACAGAGGATCAACTCATCCGGCAGCTTTAGCCAATCTGCTTCATAACAAACAGGAGCCGTTTACCTCGGAGTGGATCGTTATGAAAAATTCCGGGTTTTTTACCTTCAAAGACGGTGGCGCAGATACCCGACTGGCAGGTTATGAAATTGGGCGTGGGGCAATCTTTGCCGATCTTAACAACGATGGCCGCAATGATCTGGTGGTTTCCCAGAATCATCCCTACTGGCCTCCGCATATCTTAGAGCAACTTCGGCTTCCTGGGAGAATCTTTGTACAGAATATGGCAGGTGAATTTGGTGAGACGGCCACGCTGACCGAGACGGTTAACAAGTCCTATGGTGTAACGCCGTTGCGGGCAGATTTCAATAACGACGGCTATGTAGACATAGTCAACGTGAACATGGGTGAACGAAACAAGGTTTTTCTAAGTAAAGCTGGGAATAACAATTACCTGAAGATCAAACTTCCTGGCTCCTCGCGTTCTCTCGGGGCGGACATTCTTGTCAAAACAGTCTCTGGAACTGAGATGAAGCGGACCTATCAGGTTGGCGGTGTACTCTGCAGCGACTCTTCACATATCATCCAGGTAGGCCTGGGTCAGGAAAAGGTAACGGATGTGCTAGTGCAATATCGGGACGGCACGATCGATCATACTTCCGGGGTTCTCTATAACACCATAGTCACATTCGAATAAGCCTGGCAGAGGTTGATCATAGAGTGTGCTCTGCGGACGGCTTCTCTTTTTTTATGCTTTTTCAGTTAGTTAATCATTAAAATCATCATTTCTTAAAATAGTTCGAGCGTTTTTTTCGCAAAAGATGTAAATAGCCGCTCTGCCGCTGCATTTGTCTGTAGAAGACAACATGTGATTATTCTATTTAATGGTGCAATATTATGAAGTTAAATGGTCTCGCTCTGAGCAAATTGAAGGACATACCCAAAAAAAGACATTACCGATATTCCGTTCCCTGGAACCTGCTACTGCTCAGCCTGGGTTCCATAATTTTTATGGCGGGGATCAACGGTGTTGTCGTCCACCATAATTTCATTCCCGGCGGTCTTTATGGGACCTGCCTATTGATCTTTTATAAAACTGAATTGCTCTCTCCCGGAATGATCTACTTTCTTCTCAATATACCACTATGTGTTCTCGGCTGGTTTCTGGTGAGTAAACGATTTGTTCTCTATTCCGTCTATACAGCCGTGCTGGTCACAATTCTTTCCGAACTGTTGATTATCGATTTCGGCATAGACGAGCAGATCTATGCTGCTATTGCCGGAGGTTTTCTTTGCGGAGCCGGAAGTGGGATAATCCTGCGTTCCATAGGATCATCTGGAGGCCTCGACATTGCTGCAATCATCGTCAACAAATATTTTAATGTTGGCGTTGGCAAGTTTTTCATGGCCTACAACTGTGTGTTGTTCTCTATCGTCTTCGCCGGCTATAGCCCTGATATTTTTGTAGCTTCAATTCTGTTGGTTTTTGTCTCATCCAAGGCGCTTGATTATTTTCTCACCTTCTTCAATCAACGCAAGGTGGTCTATGTTATCAGTGATATTGGTGAGGCCATTGGTGAAGTAGTCACCAACAAAATGCACATGGGTGCTACCTTTATTCAGGGCCGGGGTGCTTATTCGGGCAAAGACAAACCGATTTTGATGACGGTAACAAACAATATTCAGTTGAAGAAATTGGAAGAGATGGTTTTCACCCTTGACGAACACGCTGTTTTCATAGTGGAGAACAGCTTTGATGTAATTGGTTCAAATTTTCGTAAAAGAAAGATCTATTAACTCATATATCTCCCTCATTCTTATCCCCATCTGTTGAGGGTGGTTCTTCCTGGGATGGCGGGTGAGGCACGTCCTTGAAGAGGCCATTGGCGGCAAGCAGCAGAAAAACGATGGCAATGATAGGCGCTGCCAAATTGCCTGCCTCGGTGAGTTGAGCCTGGCTTGTCTCGCTAGTGGCGAGGGCCGGAATAATGTATTTGCTGCTGACGTAAAAAATGATAGCCATGATCAGGTAGACCCACCAGGGAATGTGCTTTTTGCGTTTGGTTGGCTGCGTATCCATCGATATCCTGTCATGTCCTTTAGAGATATACTCTGTTTAAACATGGTTGGAGTGATTGATCACCTGTTTTTGAGTTCGCGATCAATGCCACTCTGTAGTATTTATTTCAACAATTTTAATATATTATGGTAATATTTATCCAAATGGGCATACCGACTTGGTAAATATTACCCACTTTGATTCTGCTGGCAACTTTCTTTGAAAAAATACTGCAGAAATCACTGGAGGATAAATAGGGTGAAAAAGTTTTGTGCAATGGCTCAATTTTTGCTGCTCAATAAATGTAAGGAGGAGTTGTCGCTGGTGCAAGCCTATCTGATTTTGTTATTGCTTCACGCAGCGACGGATAACATCAACCATGCCGGAACAGGAGGTACATTATGCGGTGGCAAAAACTGGCAACAACAGTGGGACTAGTCATTATCGTTGGTGTTGTTGCTTTGCAGCAGGCATCAGCACGGGGCTGGGGTGGCGGACCTGGCGGTGGGTATGATTGCCCATGGTCTGGCCAACCGTACTATCAGATGAATGAAGCGGATCGGACAAAAATGCAGGAGTTCAGGGACAATACTGTCGACCTGCGTCGGCAGATAGCCATGAAAAGGGCGGAAAAAATGGCACTCATGCGTCATCAGAATCCTGACCCTGCTAGCATAGCCAAGGTCGAAGGGGAACTCTTTGACCTGCGCACGGAAATGCAGAATAAGGCGCGGGAGACTGGCGTGCCGGTGATGGGTGGTTTTCGAGGAAAGGGCGGATACCCTGGCATGCGTGCGGCAGGAATGGGACGACAGGGGCAGCAGATGATTGATTGTCCATATCGGCAGCAGCTTTGGTAGATAGATGCCGCCCAGAAGAGATTTTAGAAGCGTTTCTAGCAGCTTTTTTCTACGTATCTTAAATCTTTAAACCTTTCGATGTGAGGTATGAGCGAATGAGTTGACCGGCAATCGTTGTTTTCCCAGGTATTTCCGGGAGCCGGTCACACTCGTACCAGGAAGCCTCACTTATCTCAACTTCATCAATTTGTATCGTACCGGATGCATATTCGGCGAAAAAGCCGAGCATAAGCTGGCTGGGGAATGGCCATGGCTGGCTGGCGAAATAGTGAAGATTTTTTACCTTTATGGCCACTTCTTCAAAGATCTCTCGATGCAATGCCTCTTCCACTGATTCTCCCGGTTCGACGAAACCCGCAAGGGTAGAAAACATGTTTCTCCGGAACCTGGGTGAGCGGGCCAGGAGAATTTCATCGCCGCGGTGAATGAGAACTATGATGCATGGAGAAATCCTCGGGTAATAACATGCCGAACAAGCAGGGCAAAGACGAGCCATTTCAGTTGCGTGCGCGATGGTCTGGGTGCCACAAAAACCGCAAAATCGATTGGATCGATAATAGTAAAGAGTTTGTGCGGCCCGGCACCAGTTAGAAAAAATCTGATCTTCCACCCGCCCCAAAAGCGTGCGAAGAGAAGTAGCTGCAAACCCCAGAGGTAAGTCGTCAGAATCAGTAAGCTCGACCGTATATTCGTGCTGATTGAGGCTGATGGGTTCCTGCAACAACAATCCTGAGGTGGTGGAGAGACGATTCAGATCATGTTGACCGAGTGGTCCCGGTGTATTATTACTGATCTTGTGAATGACGTTATGCTTTTGAAATACGTAATAATATTTTTTCATGAATCTTCATGGCTAAAGAATTTCACAATCTCTTAATATTCCGGTTACAGGAGTGAGCAAGATGAAAATAATACCCATTTCATGCTCGTTTGACAATTATTGCTATCTTATCATCTGTCTTTCCAGTAAAAAGGCTGCCGTTGTCGATCCCACGGAAGCCTATCCGGTTATGGCAGCCGTAGAGGAAAATGGAGTACAGCTCACCACCGTTTTGTGTACCCACCATCATCAGGACCATATCGGCGACATCGGTGAATTGCAGCAGAATTATGTCGATCTGGATGTTATCTGTTATCATGGTGATAAAGACCGCATCTCCACAGCTAATAAATATGTCAAGGACGGTGATCTTGTGGAGATAGGCGATTTGCAGGGGCGGGTAATTTTTACTCCCGGTCATACCAGTAGCTCCATCTGCTATCATTTCCAGAATCATCTCTTCACCGGAGACACCCTCTTTGGAGCCGGCTGCGGTCGCTTGTTCGAGGGTACACCGGAGCAAATGTATAATTCGCTTGTGGAAAAAATAGAACCACTTGCAGATGAAACCAAGATCTATTTCGGCCATGAATATACCGTCAAAAATCTAGCCTTTGCTCAACAGGTGGAGCCGGGAAATGCAAATATTCAAAAACGCCTGGACCTGATCAAAAGAAACAATGGTGTTTCGACTCCTTCAACCCTTGAACTAGAAAAAGAAACCAACCCTTTCCTGCGCTGCTCCGAAGATGAAGTAAAAGCGTTTGCCGAGAGATCCAGAGGAGAGGCGGTCAATGATTTGGTTGAGGTGTTCGCAGAGCTACGTCGTCAGCGCAATACTTTTTAGTTCTCTGAGCGTGTGCTCTTGTAATTTGGTTCGTTAAGTTCGGCGTGCTTTCTTGCCTACATTGGCTGAGAATAAATTTGAAAATTGCTTGAGTTAAGTTCCATCGAGGTCTTATAGATAAAAAGCCGACTGGTTTCATTTTGATCATGGACCGCACCTAATAAAGGTTCACAATAAAAACTGTAAAGGAAAGCATCAGCAATGGACAGAAAACAAATTCATAAGAAAGTCCTGGAAGCAAAAACCACTGAAGAACTCATGGATGCCTACGAAAATTGGGCAGATCAATACGATTCCGATCTTTTAATAGAAATGGGTTACCAGGCTCCTGCTATTACAACATCCATTTTTAAAAAACACCTTGCTGTAGGGGATTCAAAAATTTTGGATGTGGGATGTGGAACCGGAGTTGTCGGGATGCTTCTGACTCAATCAGGATACACTTCTGTCGATGGGCTGGATTATTCGCAGGGAATGTTGAATAAAGCAAAGCAAAAAAAGATATATAGCTCACTGATTCAAGCTGATCTCACCAAACCCCTGGATATTGAGAGCAACCTCTATGATGCAATTATCAGTGTTGGTACATTTACCTTGGGACATGTTGGCCCAGATGCCTTTGCAGAGCTCATCAGAATAACTAAACCCGGAGGCATTCTCTGTTTTACAGTCAGGCAGGAAGCCTGGGCAGAACATGATTATCGCCAGCGAACCATAGATTTTGAATTGGCAAATAAATGGGAACTCATGGAGATGCAGACTGTTGAGTATATACGGGAAGAAGGCTCAAGTTGTAAAGTACTCGTCTACAGAGTTGTCTAATTATCTTAGAATTCTCAAGACACAAGATTCGCTGATTAAAAATATTTGTTTTACTGTGAAATAAGCCCGTCAAATCAATGTTTTTCCCCTTCAGCAGCATTGTCTCTAGCCAATATCCAGTTGAGTAGCTTCTGCCGATATATTCTGGCAGATAATCAACATCCTGCGGGATGGCCCGAGGAAAACGGCTTGAAGAATTCTGTCATATGGTATAGATGGTATGGGGTAAAATGGTCCCTGGTAGTACATTGGACCGTAGACCCGTTTTTGCGGTCTGCTCATAATTCACATTCAAGAGAGGAGGGTACAGTGAAAAGGATTATTCAATCATTTTTGCTCGTCGTTGTTTCATGCATGTTTGCTGCCCAGGTTATGGCAGCAAATTATACCATTTCGGTGAACCAGTTTGTTGAGCATCCCGCACTCGATGCAGTTTTGCAGGGTTTGCAGGACTACCTCAAAGATGCCAACGTCGATGTTGAATATAATGTTCATAACGCGCAGGCAAATATGCCGACTGCAAACCAGATTGCCCAGCAGATGATCGGTGAAAAAGCGGACCTGCTGGTGGCCATTGCCACTCCCTCATCTCAGGCATGTGCCCAGGCACTGCAGAAGGCTCCCGGTGATCTTAAAAGACCTTTATTGTTTACCGCCGTAACCGACCCGGTCGCAGCCGGCCTTGTTGACAATCTTGAGAATCCGGGTGGCTTAATCACCGGTGTTTCCGATCTGCTGCCAACAAAAAAGCATCTGGAGATGGTATTTGAGTATAAACCAGGCATCAAACGTCTGGGGGTTCTGTACAATGCTGGTGAAGCTAATTCCAAGGCAATTGTGGCGAGCGTCAACGAACTCAGCAAGGAAATGGGCTTTGAGGTTGTTGAAGCTACCGCACCAAAGACCGCGGATGTCTATCAGGCAGCCAAGAGCCTGGTCGGACGTGTTGATGCTGTGTTTATTCCCACCGATAATACCATAATCTCCGCACTTGAATCCGTGGTGAAAGTAGGGGTGCAGAACAAACTGCCCATTTTTGCTGCCGATGTAAACTCAGTTGAGCGCGGTGCCGTTGCGGCCATGGGTTTTGATTACTACAAGCATGGCTACCAAACGGGTGCCATGGCTGAGAAGATCCTCAAAGGGGCGGATCCTGCAAATATTCCGGTGGAGTTCCAGGAAGAGCTGCAGCTGCAGATAAATACCAAGTATTCGGAAATGATGGGAGCGACTCCTCCCCAGTCTCTGCTAGATAAAGCATCAAAGATTTATGAATAATTAACCGCGGATTTAGATAATGACAGTTTATGCCGCCCTCGGCGCAGTTGAACAGGGGCTGGTCTACGGCATCATGGTTATTGGTGTTTATCTGACCTTTAGAATCCTGGATTTTCCCGATCTCACCGTAGACGGCAGTCTGCCTTTGGGAGCATCCATTTCAGCCGTGGCTATTACCAACGGCATCAACCCCTATTATTCCCTGATGTTTGCTCTTTTGGGCGGTTTTGTCGCCGGTATGATCACGGCAATTTTGAACACCAAGTTCAAAATCCTCCATCTGCTTGCTTCGATCCTGACTATGATCGCTCTATATTCGATTAATATCAGGATCATGGGAGGACCAAATATTGCCCTGCTGGGCTCTGCAACAGTATTCGATGCTGTGATCGCCTGGGGAATACCCGGGCAATATGCCGGTATTCTTATTTTCGCTGTCTTCGCTCTGGCAGTAACCGGCTTCATTGTCTGGTTTTTGAAGACTGAACTCGGTATGGCTATCCTGGCCACTGGAGACAATCCCAGAATGATCACCAGCCTTGGGGTCAATACCCACATGGTGATCATTCTCGGCGTCGGTTTATCCAATGGTCTGGTGGCTTTGAGTGGCGCATTAATCGCCCAAAATCAGGGGGCGGCTGATGTGGGCATGGGAATCGGCACCATTATTGCCGGACTTGCCTCAGTTATCATTGGCGAGACAATTTTCGGTGATAACAACATTGCCCGCGCATTTGTAGCAGCACTGCTGGGCTCGATTGTTTACCGATTGGCCATTGCTCTGGCTCTCGGTCTTGAGTTTGGTGGATTCTCATTCAGTCCCAGTGATTTGAATCTGATCACCGCCGTCTTAGTGGTGATTGCCCTGATCGCCCCGAATATCAAGAAAAAAGTGGTGGCCAGATGATATCCCTTGATAACTGCAGTAAATATTTTCACAAAGGGAGTGTGAACGAGGTTTTTGCCCTGAACAGTATCTCCATCGATATTGACGAGGGAGATTTCATCTCCATCATTGGTTCCAACGGAGCCGGTAAGTCGACCCTGCTGAACTCTATTGCCGGTGTTTTCATGCTGGATAGTGGTACGATTAACGTGGGCAACCGGGATGTAACCACCTGGCCGGAATATAAACGGGCCAAGTTTATCTCCAGGGTTTTTCAGGACCCCTTGCTGGGGACATGCCCCTCCGCCACCATCGAACAGAATATGGCCCTGGCCAAAAAGCGCGGTCAGTGGCGCGGCTTCTCCCGTGGGGTGAAGGCGAAAGACAGGCCGATGTTTCAGGAGAAATTGAAAATGCTTGGCCTTGGCTTGGAAAACCGGCTCCAGGACCGGGTTGGTTTACTTTCCGGCGGACAGCGCCAGGCCCTCACCATGCTGATGGCCACTATGGTCCGACCAGAGGTGCTCTTGCTCGATGAGCACATCGCCGCGCTTGATCCCAAGACGGCCAACCAGATTCTTAGATTGACCGAAGAGATTGTCGGCGAGCAAGAGCTGACCACCTTGATGATTACCCACAACATGAAGCATGCCATTGAGTTTGGCAACCGCCTGATCATGCTGCATCAGGGGAGAATCATTTCCGATGTTGCCGGTGAAGAGAAGAAAAGCCTCACCGTCAACGACCTTCTCCAGAAGTTTTATGATTCCTCGGAAGAGGAACTGGTCACCGATGCTATGTTGCTTGCCTAGGAGCTTGCCGGAATAACTTGTTTCCTAAAATTCCGGCCTGGCACATTCCTGTGAACAATTTATTCTGAAGATAACAATTTGTGCCAATCAAGTTTTGGGAAGGTCTCGTGGAGCAGGTGATCTTCATCGACGAGGTTGATCTCCAGATTGGCGAAGACCTTTTTCGCTGCGGGAATTACTGCAGCGGGCGGAGTGACCTCGTCTCTGCTGCCAATGAGTAGATAGGTTGGCGCGGCTATTTGCTGATCCGGCACAGACAGGCCTGGAAAGTTGAGAGCCGGTGCCATCAGAACCAGCTTAGCCACCTGGTGGGGATTATTGACTGCATAGCAGGCGGCCATTAGTCCGCCGTAGCTCGAACCGACCAGCAGTAAGGGTTCCTGGTCCGTCGCCGCTGCATTGCAGATCCGGTCCAACTGGGATAATCGTTGTTCGAGACTCCCGTCGAAATCGGGTACGATCATTTCCGGAAAATTTCGTTTGAAAAAAGAACCTTTGGTACCATTTCCGGAAGAATCAAGGCCGTGTAGAAATATCTTTTTCATAGAAACTTGCTTGAATAATGGTTGCAGTCAGACAGTGCTATACTGCAATTGCCTACACCATCTGCTTATTCAAAATTGAGGTGAGCGACTCTTTGCTTCTGTAATGTTCTGGTACCGTGAATTGCCAGGAGAGGCAAGCATAAAAAAAGGGCGGCACCATGCCGCCCTTCGCTACTGAGAGAACTTAATTGTGTATGTTATGCTACTTTAGTTATTGTATTTAGTGAATTTCAATTTGCTTCTTTTGTTGTTCTACGGGTTTGGTAATAGATACGGTGAGTATACCGTTTTCATACTTGGCTTCGATTGCATCGTCGCCAGCCTCAAAACCGAGTTGGAATGAGCGCTCGAAGCTTCCGTAGCGCCGTTCTCTCCTGTAGCTTTCGCCTTTCTCTTCAGTTTCTTCTTTTTTCTCACCACTTAAAGTAATTACCTTACCTTTGACATCTACTTTGAGGTTTTCTTTATCAAAACCTGGTACTTCAGCCTCGAAGTAAACCTTGTCGTCTTTTTCGTAGATATCGACCGACGGCATTGATCTGTTAAACGATACAGAGTCACTTTTGTTGAGTGGATAGAAAAAATCATCCATGAGTGTTGGAAATACATTTCTCTGAAAACCGCGGCGCAGTCTTGGATTCCATCGTGTCAGTTGCATCTTTTTCTCCTTCTTATGTATTGATTTTGCGATTTTAACATTTACATGCTAATATTATTGCTTCCTTGCCGTTAATGATAATAATTAATAATAGCATGTCAAATAAAAAAATATTACTTTTTATTTTATATTAAAAAAGTAATAAGTTGATATGGAGGTTGCCGTGGAAAAACGTAAGAAATCTGTGCTAAGTATAGAATTTTCAACGGAATCAACACAGGAATTACTTGGGCGCCAATCTGTGCGGACCACCTTCAAACTTTCAGAAAGGTCCATAGACGCCCTGAGTATATTGGCAAGCCAGCTTGGTATTAAACAGAAATCTCTCTTTGATCACCTCATTGATGATGACTCGGCCTTGCAAGTCGTCGCTGAAGAGGCCGAGAAATATGAAGCGCCAGAGCAAAGAGTGCCAAAAACCTATGTCATTTCCAGAAGAACATTGAAAAACCTGGAGAAATTTTCAAATGAATATCAGGCTCCTCGCGATGCTCTGGTTGAATTATCCATTGAAAGGATCCTACCGCTCATATCACGTGAGAAGAAAAAACATCAGAACCGCAAAAAGATATTCATGAAAATGCAGTCTCTTCTCAAAGACAGCAATGAACTCTTTGAGATGGCAGTAGAGGACCTTGATCAAGATGATCCAATCTATCGCAAAATTGTGCACATGATGAAGACCATCAACAATTGCCATGATGAAGTTGGGTCATGTATTGAGAGAGGTAAAAAGATTGAGAAATTCTAGTTATATAGATATGTTATTCTGGACATGGTTTTTAAGCGGAATGTATGATTGCTGATGTTAATTGTACTGGCTGCTGCCCGTGCTCATCTTCTCCGTTACTATAGATGCAATTTCAGATGTAACCGTATTGTCATACGGCCCTTCGGCCATTTGAGATATTGAAAATATGCTATATAATTTTGTAGGCTTATTATATGTAGATTGTGCATTATCAATGAATAACAGGAGCACCGATAAGAAGTTTTCCTTGGACAGATGATTTTTTGTCCCGATGAAGAAGGAAATTTTTCATGCATAGAATTATCTACAAAAGCACAGCCGAGGGAGAAATTGATAAAGAGACCTTCAGAGATATCCTTTATACCAGTGTGCAGATGAATCGCAAACATGGTATTACCGGCGCCCTAATAGCCACGAGAAAGTATTACCTCCAATTCCTGGAGGGAGAACCTGAAGTCGTGGAAAAAACGTATTCCTCGATCTGTAAAGATTCCAGACATAAAGATATAAAGTTAATTGCCTCACGCTCTGTCCGGAAAGCATTGTTTTCGCAATGGCGGATGCGCGGTTTTGGCCTCTTCGACCTTAATCTGCAGACCGAAAAGCGTTTAAAAGAGAAATACGGTGAGGAAGACGGCTCTATCTATCTTCCTGAGGATGAAAGTGGTGCTCTCGCCATGTTCGAGGATGTTGAAATGATTGACCCCTCCTAACACACAAGAATTCAATTTGATAACCCATTCAGTAATAGAGTCTTTCTTGCCCTTTTTACCTGGGTTAAAATCGCTACGCAAGTGTTGCTCTTGAACGAATGCTATACTCCATAAAGAAATTATTATGGCAGATGAAATGGCGTATATAATAATAGGGGAGAAATGAACTACCAGCAACCAGTCGTCTTACGAACATTACGGAAATTTACCTATGTGAGCCTTGCTGCAGCAATTCTTCTTCTCGGTTTTGCTGTCGTCGCCTTTTCCGGAGAACAGCAGTTCGATACTCAGAACTTGCCGTGGGCGACCATATCGATAGGACTTGCCGGTGGATTGGCATTTTTTCTTTACGGCATGGAAAAAATGAGTGAGGGCATGAAGAATACCGCTGGCAACCAAATGCGGTCGATTCTTGCTTCTCTGACCAAAAACCGGGTAATTGCTCTTGCTGTCGGTGCCTTTGTTACCACGGTTATCCAGTCCAGCAGCGCCACAACAGTCATGCTGGTCAGCTTCGTACAGGCAGGTCTATTATCGCTTACCCAGTGTATGGGGGTCATTCTCGGGGCGGACATCGGCACAACGATAACTGCCCAAATGATTGCTTTTAAACTGACCGACTATGCCCTGCTTATGGTGGCGGCGGGATTTGTCTTCAAGCTTTTTGGCAAAACAAAAAAAATAAAAGATATAGGTGATATCATTCTCGGTTTCGGCATCCTCTTCTTCGGGATGAAGCTGATGAGTGATGTCATGACTCCATTGCGGACCTACCAGCCCTTCATTGATTTGATGAAGGAGATGGAAAATCCTTTACTGGGAATTCTTCTTGGCGCTGCATTCACGGCCGTCGTGCAGTCGAGCAGTGCCACAACGGGTATTCTCATCGTTCTTGCCCAGCAGAATCTCCTCACCCTTGAGGCTGGCATTCCCATACTCTTCGGTGCCAATGTCGGCACCTGTGTCACTGCAGCCCTTGCCTGTATTGGAGCTACCCGGGAGGCCAAAAGGGTGGCGATTGCCCACATCATCTTCAAGGTCGCCGGGGTGTGCCTTTTTATCCTGTGGATTCCCCAGTTTGCAGCGTTTATCGAAAACATCACTCTCTACTTTGGCTCTGGTACAGCACGTCAGATCGCCAATGCTCATACCATATTCAACCTCAGTCTAGGGCTGCTTTTTCTGCCTTTCACCCAATTGTTTGCCAAATTTATTTACCTGATTTTTCCTGAAAAGGAGATGCCCCAAAGCCAGAAAATGGTCGTTTTCCATCTTGATGACAACATTCTGGAAACGCCCTCACTTGCCATGGATCTCGCCCGTCTGGAAATCTCACGAATGGCGAAACTTTTGGGAAGAATGCTCAATGCCATCATCATTCCTTTCATCTCAGATAAACGTTATGTTGCCAATCACACCAAACTGGAAGATGAGCGTAGGCTTCTGCTCAAGGAAATACCGACCCGCGATGAGATCCATCCGGATCTCACTTTGCTCGAAGGTGTCGATTTACGGGAGAGGAAACTCGATTTTCTAGTTGATAAAATCAGTGTCTATCTTACCAAAATCGCCAGGCGAAACATCACCAGAGATCAGGTGAGGGAAGTATTTGGGATGATGTCCATTGTCAAGGATATGGAAAGCATGGGGGATATTATCCACCGGAATATGATTCCGCTCATTGCCAAAAAGGAAAGATTGACCCAGGATTTCGGTGATGAGGGCAAAGAGGAACTGCTCATTTACCAAAGTAAAGTAGTCAGACAGATAAATTTGTTGCGTCAGGCCTTTGCCACATCCGATCTTGAAGCGGCTTCTCAGATAATGATGAAGGAACGAAAATATCTTGATCTGGAATCCAAATATCGGGCATCACACCTGGAAAGAATTATTGCTGAAAAGAGGGAATCCATAGAAACGAGCCAGGTGCATATGGAGTTGATGGATTTGATGAAGCAGATCATGCTCTACTCCTCAAACATTGCCAAAACCTATGTAGAAAGTACCATGAAGAAGGAGGAGCAGATCGCACCTGATATAGATCTTCCCGCAACACCGGAGGACAGGACACCGGTTGAGCAGGCGAAATGACGATCTGCTTATCTGTTCTTTTTTTCTTCACGCTCAAGGAGGAGCCGTTTACGCCAGGCTTCCCAGCGATAACCGCTCAGGGAGCCATCCTTGGCAATGACCCGGTGGCAGGGAATAATTACTGCTACAGGGTTGGCTGAACAGGCGTTGGCCACAGCCCGGCCGGCTCGAGGTTTGCCGAGGCGGGCTGCAATTTCCGAATAACTGGCGGTCTCGCCTGGTTTGAGCCTACGAAGCATTCGCCAGACCTGCTGCTGAAAAGCACTGCCTTTGATATCTATGGGTATATCGTTAATGGTGCCTGGTTCCTCTATACTCTTGACAACTCTGCCTAGGAGATCAACAAAGTTGTCGTCCGATTCCTGCAAAATTGCCCGTGGAAATCTTTGCCTGAGAACAGCGGCCAGTTTCTCAGGGCTTTCACCAATCTCCACCGAACAGACACCTCTACTGGTTGCGGCAACGACTATCCAGCCGAGGAAACATTCCGCGAATCCATAGGTGATAGTCGTCCCTCGCCCTCCGTTCTTATAGGTTGTCGGCGTCATGGCCAGCCGATCGTTCTCATTGTCGTAAGCACGACTGCTGGAACTGTAGCCGGCAGCATAGATTGCCTCGGTTACCGATTGTCCATCCTCAAGGTGGTCACGGAAGCATTTTGAGGTATGTCCGGCACCATACTGTTTTGGTGTTATGCCGACAATCCGTTTAAAGAGCCGGTGAAAATAATGGGGGCTTAGGTTTACCTTGGCGGCCAGATCTGCAAGTGAAATCGGTTCATCGCTCGATTCTATGAGTCGACATGCCGTAATTACCTTTTCATGGTTATGCTCATCGGCCGAGAGGGAGAGCGGCTGACATTTTTTGCAGGGACGATATCCAGCCTCCATCGCAGCTGAGCTGCTGTTAAAAAACTCGATATTGTCCTGATGCGGCAGTCTTGATGGACAACTGGGTCTGCAGAATATTCCTGTGGTTTTAACTGCATAGAAAAAATGGCCATCGGCTTGTTGGTTGTTGTCAACAACTGCCTGCCAGCGACTCTGTTCTGTGGAGAATGTCAATTGCGTATCCATGAATCCACTATAGGAATTTTCAGCAAAGGAAACACTCCGATTCTTGCTCTGCAATTAAAATAAGCGTGGCGTATTGAATTTTCGCATACATTTTTTTGAGTGTGTGAGGAACACATTGGAAGGATGCGAGTATTACCAGGCGTGCCGGGCTTAAGCTAAAGTGGAGTTGTGATACTGCTTTGTGCATGCTGGGGAAAGATAACCAGATTATCGGCTTCAGGTAAAACACCGATGGCTTCACCGATGGCATGATT
>JASJDT010000213.1 GCA_030065655.1 Desulfocapsaceae bacterium
GAATCTTCTTCTTTGAATGTGGAGAGGTGAGAAACATCTTTTCTTCGCTATTCTTTCATCATTTCCTGAGCAGCATTCACTATAGCCTCAACGTCAAGGTTGCTATTGGCAAGAAGAACATCCTGAGGACCGTGTTCAATGAAGGAATCAGGATGGGCAAGCCTGCGGGTGTTTACGGAATGCATACCCTTATTGCTTAAAAGCTCGAGAACTGCACTGCCGAAACCACCTTGGCGACAATTGTCTTCTATGGTGATGAGACGACCGGTTTTTTTTGCCCAGGTACAGATAAGATCAGCGTCGAGGGGTTTGATGAAACGGGGATTTATAAGGGCTGCGTTAATTTCGAATTCTTTAAGGATTTCCACGGCAAGACTTGCGGTATAAACCCGGTTTCCTACGGGCAACAGCAGAAGATCTTGCCCTTCGCAGAGCAGTTCACCTTTGCCTATTTCTATTGGTTCCAAGATTTCTTCCAATTCCACCCCAAAACCGGGGCCTCTGGGATAGCGAACCGCGCTGGGCCCATCGTGTTGAATTGCCGTAAGCAGCATTTTCTGTAATTCATTTTCATCCTTGGGAGCCATTAGCACCATATTGGGAATGAAACGCAGATAAGAAAGATCGAAAACGCCATGATGAGTTGAGCCATCATCACCAACCACTCCACCACGGTCTATTGCCAGAGTCACAGGCAAGTTTGGCAGACAGACATCATGAATGATTTGATCGACGGAGCGCTGGAAAAATGAAGAGTAAATGGCTACAACCGGGTGAAGTCCTTCTGCTGCCAGTCCTGCAGCAAAGGTTACGGCGTGCTGCTCAGCGATGCCGACATCGAAAAATCTATTGGGAAAGCGCTTGGAAAATTCTGATAAACCTGTACCGGCTACCATGGCTGCCGAAATGGCAACGAGACGCTTGTTCTCTTCTGCCAGTTTAACCATCGTTTTGCCAAATATTTCGGTATAACTAATCGCTGTCTTCGGTTTTATTGGTTTTCCAGTTTCAATATCGAAAGGGCCTAGACCGTGATAGGACCCAGGGTTCGTCTCTGCAGGAGGGTAGCCCTTACCCTTGGTGGTGAGTACGTGAACAAGCACTGGCCCGGAAAGGTTATCGCGTACAGAAGTCAGTGCTTCTATAAGATCATCGAGCTGGTGACCGGGGATCGGGCCAATGTAGTCAAACTTGAAAGCCTCGAAAAGCATGCCGGGAGTAAAAAAGCTCTTGAAACTCTCCTCGCTTTTTTTCAACACATTGAGAATGTTCTCGCCAACATTGGAAAGGGCCTGCAAACGCTCTTCCAAATGGTTTTTCACCCGCCGCATGGTTCGGCCACTCAATTTTCGACTGAGGAAACTTGAAATTGCACCCACGTTCGGTGAGATTGACATTTCATTGTCATTGAGAATGACAATGAGCTTTTTATTGAGATCGCCGGCATGATTAAGCGCTTCAAAGGCCATTCCGGAGGTCATGGAGCCGTCGCCGATTACAGCGATGGCCTTGTCGGGACATTTTTTGATGTCTTTGGCTAAAGTCATCCCTAATGCTGCTGAAATGGACGTTGCCGCGTGTCCGGTCTCGAAGGCATCATATTCGCTTTCTACGAGTTTGGGAAAGCCGCTTAAGCCTTTGTATTGACGCAGGGTATGGAAGTCGTCCTGTCTTCCGGTAATCAATTTGTGGGCATATGTCTGGTGACCAACATCCCAGATAATTTTATCTTTAGGAGTATTGAAAACATAATGAAGTGCCAGGGTAAGTTCGACCACTCCAAGGCTTGGTGCTAAGTGCCCGCCGTTTTTAGAAACAGTGGTAATTATACGTTGCCGAATTTCAGTGGCGAGAGTGGCAAGCTGCTCTGTCGAAAGATCTCTGAGATCTTCGGGAGAGTTTATATCCTGCAGATGAATAACTTTTTGCCTTGTGGTTTCCGGCGTTAGCATATGAAGATACTATCCTTTTTGGTGCGATGTTGCTTGCATTATTGTCTCTTGGTTAAATGGGACTCCATAGTAAGAGTCATTTACAAAAAAAGAAAGGCTTCTATCAAAAAATCAGCGATTATTTGTCGAAAATCAATGTGATCGTTCATAAACATAATCGGCAAGTAAGCGCAATGGTTCCGCTTTGCTATCGAAATCGGCTATTGCTTCTTTTGCACCACTTACAGCAAGTCTTGCTCTTCGGCTTGTTTCTTCTATACCGCAAAAGGCCGGATATGTTGCTTTGCCTTGGACTTCATCATTACCAGCCTGCTTGCCGAGCTGCGCCGTAGTTGCGGTAACATTTAGCAGGTCATCGACGATCTGAAAAGCGAGGCCTATTTGTCTGCCGTATTCCAATAGGGCTTCTAACTGTTGGCTGTTAGCCGATGCAGCAACAGCACCGCAATGCACTGAGGCAGTAATAAGTGCACCTGTTTTACTGCGATGAATTGTTTGCAACATCTCAAAGGGATAGTCCTGCTTTTCGTGGGCAATGTCGAGAGCCTGTCCACCAACCATGCCAAAAGAGCCAGCAGCTTTGGCAACAAGATGGGCGATTTTTAATCGCTGTGCGGATGATAGTGAGCTACCATCATCAGCAGAGCAGATAAGTTCAAAAGCTAAAGTAAGCAGTCCATCTCCAGCCAGTATTGCTCCGGCCTCACCAAAAAGTATATGATTGGTAGGTTTTCCGCGTCGCAAATCGTCATCATCCATGGCGGGAAGATCGTCATGGATCAGAGAATACGTATGAATACATTCAAGCGCGCAACATATAGGCATGAGGTCAGTGGCGACAGCCGGATCTTCACTTATTGTCTTTGCTGCTGCTAGGCAGAGAATCGGTCGGATTCGCTTGCCACCGGCAAAAAGGCTGTAACGCATAGCCTCAATATGCTGACCAAAGGGTTCGGTCGGTTTTGGCATGTACCTCTCCAAAGCCTCTTCAACCCTTTGCTTCTTACTATTCAGATACTCTTTAATCTCCACTCTCTTCCTCGTTGAAAGCCTTTGTCGATAGTTCGCCGTCTTTTTTAAGTAATACTTCAACCTTAGCTTTTGCTTCAGTTAATTTTTCATTGCAAAAATCAGCAAGTTTAATACCTTCATCAAATTTCTTCAGGCTGTTTTCGAGGCTGAGTTCGCCTTCTTCGAGTTCGCGAGTAATTTCTTCCAGACGCTGCAATGCCGATTCAAATGTTTTCTTAGCCATATTTCGGATGTTGAATATTTTGCTGGAGGATTCTATTCTTGTTTAATATAGCACTGTGACAACAGAGAATATAGAACATATTCTATATTCCAACAACCCTTCACAATACTAATAAAAGGACGGATTCACCCGGGTAAATGACATTGAACCAAATGAACCATTACATAGCTGATTTTCAGCGCTGGCTTGAGGCGGAAAAGGGATACTCAGCTCATACGGTTTCCAGTTATCTCCGAGACTTAAAAGAGTTCAACAAACATTTACAACCCCAAAGTAATATTACTTCGATTTCCGCGCGAGATATCCGTGCATTTATCGTCAGCCTTCATGGTACCAATGCCTCATCGTCGGTGGCTCGAAAACTCTCATCACTGCGAACGTTTTTTAAATTCCTTGTGCGTGAAAAGATTTTGGTTACTGATCCTACGGCAACAGTTGCCGGGCCAAAAATTGGTAAAAATATTCCTGTTTTTCTGACGGTTGATGAGGTTTTTAAGCTGCTTGAGGAACCAGGTGAAAGCGATTCGTTCCCAGTCCGGGATCGAGCAATTCTTGAGTTCTTGTACTCTACGGGAATACGGGTTGCGGAACTGGTTTCACGGAATCTCGCCGACCTTGATTTTGCATCTGAAGTGGTTAGCGTGAGGGGCAAAGGAAATAAGGAGAGGTTAGTCCCCGTTGGCCGGCATGCCAGAGAAGCCGTAGTAAATTGGTTGCCTCAGCGAGAACAACTTATCTTGGATCGGGTAAAGCGGGGTCGGCAAGTAGACCACGAACCACTTTTCCTCAATGGAAGGGGAGGTCGTTTATCTACGCGCAGTGTCGAGCGGCTCGTCAAGGCCTATGGTGAAAGAGCCGGTATCATTCATACAGTTACTCCCCATGCATTAAGACATTCTTTTGCCACGCATCTGCTTGAAATGGGGGCGGATCTCCGCTCAGTTCAGGAATTGCTCGGGCATTCCAGTTTGTCGAGCACCCAGCGTTATACCCATTTAAACTTGGATCATCTCACTGAAGTTTATGATAAAGCTCACCCCCTATCAAAAAACGGCTAGTTCAAAGGGGCGTTCATCCATATATTAATAGAAGAGAAACTATGAAAGTTCGATCAACAACGATTATTACAGTGCGACATAAGGGAGAAGTTGCCGTTGCCGGCGATGGCCAAGTGTCTCTAGGCAATACCGTCATGAAACATGAAGCGAAGAAAGTTCGAAGGCTGTACCACGGTAATGTTATTACCGGGTTTGCCGGTGCAACTGCCGATGCTTTTGCTTTGTTTGACAAACTTGAACAGAAACTCGAGCAGTACAATGGCAACTTGATGAGGTCGGCGGTGGAGTTGGCCAAAGATTGGCGAATGGATAAGATGCTCCGTCGTCTCGAGGCAATGCTCATCGCAGTTGACAAGGATCATTCTCTCCTGCTCACCGGTACAGGCGATGTTATTGAGCCCGATAAAGGGGTGTTAGCCATTGGCTCAGGCGGACCTTATGCTCAGGCAGCAGCTCATGCCCTGACGGAACACAGCGATTTGACTGCTGAAGAAATCTGTCGTGTTTCCATGGAAATAGCAGCATCGATATGCGTTTACACCAATAAATCAATATTAGTAGAAAAAATATGAAGAGTCCCCATTCCCTGACCCCTCAGGAAACATTACAGGAACTTGATAAGTACATTGTCGGGCAAGCAAAAGCAAAGCGTTCGGTAGCCATTGCGCTCCGTAACAGATGGAGAAGGCGTCAGGTTCCCTCACCTTTACGTGAGGAAATAGTTCCTAAAAACATCATCATGATTGGCCCGACAGGAGTGGGTAAAACCGAAATTGCCAGGCGGCTTGCCTCTCTTGCCCAATCGCCGTTCATGAAGGTAGAAGCCTCTAAGTTTACTGAGGTCGGCTATGTTGGCCGGGACGTTGAATCCATGATTCGTGATCTTGTCGAAATTGCCGTGAATATGGTTAAAACCGAAGAGAAACAAAGGCTTGAGGGACTTGCAGAGGCCAATGCTGAGGACAAGATATTGGATGTGCTGCTGCCAACTCCTGGCAGTCCAGGTATCCAGCAGACCAAGGGGCCAGAAGGTGCAACCTCCTTTGCCCTGCAAAATACGGAAAACCTACCAAAACAGGGCGACGATGGTTCACTGAGCTCTACGCGGGAGAAGTTCCGCCAGATGTTGCGAGAGGGAAAACTTGATGATCGTGAAGTTGAGCTTGCTTTACAGGAATCCAGGGCTACTCCGATGGTTGAAATAATGACCGGTGGCGGCATGGAGGAGATGCAATCTAACCTTCAGGATGCTTTCAGTAGTCTCTTTCCCAAAAAGACCAAAAAGAAAAAGCTGAAGGTGCCAGATGCTCTTGAAGCCGTGAAAAAAGAGGAGATGGAGCGGCTGGTCGATATGGATAAAGTTAGGAAAGAAGCATTGAAGCGGACTGAGCAGTCAGGCATTGTTTTCCTGGATGAGATTGATAAGATTACTTCACGAAGCGGAGCTGGTTCCCATGGCCCTGACGTCTCACGTGAAGGTGTTCAGCGTGATCTTCTGCCAATTGTTGAAGGAGCAACCGTCTCGACTAAGTATGGCATGGTTAAAACGGACCATATCCTCTTCATAGCCAGCGGAGCTTTTCATATCAGCAAACCCTCTGATCTTATACCTGAGTTACAGGGGCGTTTTCCCATACGGGTTGAGCTGCACTCTCTGGGTAAGGAAGAGTTTATCCGCATTCTCACCGAGCCGGAAAACGCGCTGATCAAGCAGTATACAGCCCTCATGGAGACAGAAGGTATTAAGCTTGAATTTGACCAGGAAGCAATCGAGGAAATTGCCGAAATTGCAGTGTCTGTTAATGAAAAGACCGAAGAGATCGGCGCACGCAGGTTGCACACGGTTCTGGAACGGGTTCTTGATGAACTCTCCTTTGACGCCACGGAAAGAGAAGATGAGATCTTTCACGTTACTGCCGAATATGTGCGATCGCAACTCTCAGACATTGTTGAAGATCAGGATTTAAGCAGATTTATTCTTTAATAAAATGACAATGTTTGTTGAGTTTGATTTTTCACTTTCACTCGATGTTCTAAGCTTTCTAAGCCGATAAGAAATGATAATGTTTGACGATGAGTTGAAGTACTGCCCGTTATGTTATGATGAATATCGGGCGGAAATTAACCTTTGTGCGGCCTGTGATGTAACCCTTTTAAGTGGGGCGCAGATGCAGGCAAAGTCTAAATCTGGCAGTGAAACTCTTGAAAAACTGGCAGTGATACTTGAGAGTGATGCTCTCATACCATTGATGAAAGGTCGGGTTCTTGACCT
>JASJDT010000214.1 GCA_030065655.1 Desulfocapsaceae bacterium
TGACAGACAGCAGGTCATAACGTGAATATACTATTACTACCTAAATAACAGACAGATATTTGGCGGACTATCTTACGCCTGTTTGCAATCTACAAAATATTATATAAATACGAACATTTACGATAATTGGCGGGCGTGATGCCAACTTTCGATAATCACCCTTCATCTCTCGAGTATCTACCAGATGGTAAATCAGATAACCAGTAATATTCACTGTGCAGTAGCAGGAAAACCTAAAAATAAAATCATGGACATATCATCCATAGAAAAAGTGGCAGGAGGCGGACATGGACGGTCAAGAGAACAAAAATAAAAGTCAACCCAACCGGTTGATAGATGAAAAGAGTCCTTATCTGCAACAACATGCCTTTAATCCGGTTAATTGGTATCCATGGGGTGATGAGCCTTTCGAGATAGCCAAGCGTGAAAATAAACCGCTTTTTCTGTCAATCGGTTATTCAACCTGCCACTGGTGCCACGTCATGGAAAGGGAGTCTTTTGAGAGTGAGGCTATTGCCCAGATTCTCAATGATCACTTCATCTCCATTAAAGTTGACCGGGAAGAACGTCCAGATATTGATCAGCTCTACATGCTGGCTACCCAGGCGATGACCGGCAGCGGCGGTTGGCCCATGTCCGTTTTTCTCTTTCCAAATGGCAAGCCATTCTATGCCGGCACCTATTTTCCACCAGTACAGCGTTTCAATCAACCCGGCTTTCCTGATCTCCTGCTGGCCATCCAACGCGCTTGGTCGGATAATCAGGCAAACCTTACAGAGTCCGCTGATAAAATCACCGACTTCCTGGAGGGTTTCTCGAATATGGAAGCGATAAAAAACCTTGACCCAAGCTGGTCGGATGCTGCTTATCAATTTTTTCAAGATAGCTACGACAGCCAATACCACGGTTTTGGTGAAGGCAATAAATTTCCCAGGCCATCATGTTTTGAGTTTTTGTTGAGTTATAGTCAAAAGAGAAACAATGAGAACGCGCTGGCCATGTCGCGGGATACCCTCCGGGCCATGGCCATGGGGGGTATGTATGATCACCTTGGCGGTGGTTTTCATCGCTATTCCGTTGATAAACAATGGCGGGTCCCGCATTTCGAAAAAATGCTCTATGATCAAGCGCAACTTACTGTCACCTATTTGCAGATGTACCAGCTGAGCGGTGAAGATTTTTTCGCCAACGTGGCCAAAGAGACCATCGACTATGTCCTTCGGGATCTTCAACACGAACAAGGTGGGATTTTCTCTGCAGAAGATGCCGACAGTGTGAACCCCTACAATCCAAATGAGCATGGTGAAGGTGCATTCTACCTGTGGAAGGAGTCGGAGATTAGAGAAATCCTCGACAACGAAACAGCCGAAGCATTCATTACCTGCTATGGCATCCGTCCACACGGAAATGCCTTGAATGATCCGGCCGGGGACTTTACCGGCAGAAATATTCCTTATATTGCTCATTCAGCCGAGGAAACCGCTGAGATTCTGCAAAAGGATATTGCCGAGGTAAGCCGTTTGGTTGCAGAAGCCCGCATTCAGCTGCTCCACATAAGGAATAAGAGAGTCAAACCGCATCTTGATGATAAGATACTCACTTCCTGGGATGGTTTGATGATCTCAGCGCTTGCCCAGGCAGGCCGTATTCTCGACATACCTGCCTACCTCAATGAAGGGAAAAGGGTTGCCGAGTTTATCTTGACCAATCTACGCGTCGATAATCAGCTTTTGCGCCGCTGGCGGGATGGTGAAGCCCGCTTTGCAGCCGTATTGGATGATTATGCCTTTTTTGTACAGGGTCTTCTTGATCTTCATATGGCCTGCCAGGAAAAGCGATATCTGGAAACAGCCATCGAACTCAGCCATGAGCAACTTCGACTCTTTGCTGATCCGGCAGGAGGATTTTTTAGCAGTCAGGAATCCGCCGGTCTACTCACCAGAATCAAGGAGACCTATGATGGAGCAGAACCTGCGGGCAACTCTGTTTCAGCGCTCAATTTTCTGCGCTTGGGCAGATTGCTTGATAAGTCGGAGTGGATTGAGATTGCCGAGAAAACCATAAAGGCCTTTGGGAAAACCTTGGCGGCGCAAGGTTCAGCGATGCCACTGCTCCTCAAGGCTATGGAGATTCTCCATCAATCACCTCAGCAGTTAATTATCTGCGGATCACCTGATAATGAGGACACCCAAAAACTCCTGCGCACCGTCAACTCCAAATATCTACCGGCCTTGCAGATACTTCTTTTAGATGACGAAGAAAACTATCACTTGCCTGCAGACTCTCCGGAATATATTAGCAACATGAAAAAAATAGATGGCCGAGCAACGGCTTATCTCTGTACAAATTATAGTTGTAATGCGCCAGTAAACGAGCCTGAGGAATTGCTGCAACTTCTATCTGAAAACACCTGAGACACTTGCCAACTACTGGATGGTCACAAGTTAGTTTCTATCCAAAAACTAAGCATTTCGGGTGGGAACTAGTTACCTCTACGTGGCTGCATAAGTGCCTTGGAGATAGTCACAAGTTAGCAATTATTTACGCTTCCCGTTTTCTTATTTTTTTGACTGCAAATAATTTTTAAGGCACTAAAAAAGCAGCCCACTCGAGAGCCAATAGTATATAATATACAATCCGGCAAAAATGATCAGCACCGCTGATACTTTATGCATGTATGGTAAAAATTTACGCATGGTGCCAACAACAACACCTTCTTTGACAAAGGCAATGCCCAACGTCAACAGGAGAAGAATCGTCCCCATGCCAAGGATATAACTGAAAAATTGAACCAGCCCACCGACAAGATCACCAGAGGTGAAAGAGCTTCCGAGAATTGCGATAAATATAGGGAGAGTACAGCTCAATGAAGTGGCACCAAAGGCCACACCGAAGAGAAAGAAACCCTTGAGAGTCAATTGACGCGGATCACCTAGTTTACTAGCAAAAGTCATTAAAAACGGCAGTGAAAAATGTCTGCCCATGAGTATATAGCAGCCCAATATCAGCAGAATTGTTCCCACAACAATGGCCAGCCATGGCATTATGGAGCTTAAAAAGGCCCCACCAGCAGAAAACAGTAAACCGACTATTCCAAAAAGCAGTCCAAAACCTGAGGTTACCACCAGGGTTACCCAAAGTGCCCGCAGTATCCTGAAAAATATCGACCGACGATAAAAGTTTTGGTCATCAACTCCCAGATAGAGTGAAAGATAAACTGGCAGCATGGCAAACCCGCAGGGGTTTACCGCAGAAACCATACCCGCACCGAACGCGTAACCAAGCGGAAGATAGCTTGCCATTTGACTGAGCCACTGAGTTGCCAGGGCCTGAATTTCCATAATTATTTCCTTTGACTGTCTGAAAGCCTGTTTTGATCCTGCTCAACATTAGCCAGAATTTATAAAAAATCAACACGGCATATGCACATAACATTTTTTTGCAGCTAAATTTACACTTTGATGATTCCAACCCACCATTTAAATGCAAAGAACAGTGAAAATCCTTGTTTTGAGTTCTTAATTTTTAATCGAATAAACAATGTCATATTATTATTTTTCACAAAAATCGACCGCGGTCGACTTTTTGCTTGCACTATTTTCTGAGGTGGTTATATAACTCGACTATAGTCGACTTTTATTCAGGAATTCAATCATGACTCAGACACGCGAAGAGAAAAAAAGACAGACCAGAAAGGCAATCATCGCCGCCGCGGTTCGTCTGTTCGACCTAAAAGGTTTCGAGAAGACTTCTATTGAAGAGCTGGCCAAAGAAGCTGGTATTGGTAAGGGAACAATCTATACCTATTTTCAGACAAAATCGGAAATCTTTTATGCCTTTTGTGAGGAACAACTGGAATTTATCCATGAGGAACTGGCCAGAAAAACTGATCCTAGCGCCCCACTCATCGAGCAGGTGATGACAATTTTTATGGGTGAATTTCTGCACGTCACCCGCAATAAAGAGTTCGGTCGTTTTTTTATGCAACAAGTATTGTTTCCTCCGGAAGGAGATAGAAACAGGTTTGCCGAGGTAGACAACAAGTGGTTAGAGCTTCTTTTTTCGATCTACCAAAAAGCTCAACAGCGAAATGAGCTTCGGAGTGACATAGATTTGCTCTATCTTGCCGGTCATTTTTACGCCCTCTATGTAGTTGTTGTCTCATCCTGGTATGCCGGCAGAATAGAAACGGAAGAGGTCGCCCCCGGCATGCGGATGCTTTTCGAACAAGTCCTGGAAGGGCTGGCTCCCTCGCCCCAGGCTATTTCAGCATAAAACGGAGAATCAAATGGAACCTCAACAGCCCACACCAGCCACCAGCAGGGCAAAAACCGTTTTCTTTATTTGGAAAGTTCTGCCTCGGCTTGTTCTTTTGGCTATGTTGGTCACTATTGTCCTTCTCTTCATGACCATATCCAAGAAAAAGGAGTTGATCGCTGCCGACAAGGCCGCTGCCGTAAGCAAAGAACGTCCTCCAATCAATTCGGTGGTCTACCCTGTTCAACCAACAACCATACGCGACAGAATCAATCTGCCTGGTTCCGTTGAAGCCTGGACGAGTCTTGAACTTATGGCCCGGGTGGATGGTTTCGTCACCGAAGTAATGGTAAAGGAAGGTGACGAGGTCAAAAAAGATCAGGTGCTGGCCAAGATAGATCATGACGACTATAAAATTGCCGTCCAACGAGCAGAAGCCGCCTATATTCTGGCAAAGGCCGACTACGAAAGGGATCAAAACGTTTTTGCCAAGGGTGTTATCCCCAAGGCAGAACTCGATGCCCAACGCACCCGCATGCTGACGGCTAAAGCCGATTTGGATAATGCCAGGCTGCAACTTTCCCGATGCATCATCAAAGCACCGATAAACGGTGTCATTCGTCGGCTTGATGCCGAGGAAGGACTTCTGCTTTCCATTGCTGATCCGGTTGCCCAGATTTTGAAAATTGAAAAAGTAAAAGCCATCATTGGTATCCCCGAATCCGATGTTCCGGCAGTACGGGGACTTGAAGAGATAGATCTCACTGTCCAGGCTCTGGACAACCGGATAATTACCGGCAGGAAGTACTTTCTCTCACCTTCCCCGCAGACCACGGCAAGGTTATACACTTTAGAACTGGCAGTTCCAAACGATGCACGTGAAATATTGCCCGGTATGTTCATCCGCGCCGACATTGTCAAAGAGATGATTACCAATACCATCGCCGTGCCCTTCTACAGTGTTATTACCAGAAATGATGAACAGTTCGTCTATGTCGAAAAAGACGGCGTTGCTCACAAGCGTGATGTTGAACTTGGCATCATGGAGGACTGGATGATCCAGATCACCGATGGTCTTAGCATTGGCGACAGACTTATCATAGAGGGCCACCGGGACATTGAGGACGGCCAGAAAATCAAGGTAGTTAAAGTAGTGAACAACCCCAACGAGTACACGCTATGATAGTTTCCGACACAGCGATACGCAAAAGCACAACAGTGGTTGTGCTTGCCATTCTACTCATTACTTTCGGGGTATACAGCTATTCAGTGCTCCCCAGGGAAAGCGATCCGGATATCACCATCCCCAACGTCTTCGTCTCCACCAATTATCGTGGCGTTTCACCAGCCGATATGGAAACCACGGTAACCATCGAGATTGAAAAAAAGCTTAAGGGTCTTGATGGCCTGAAGAAAATTGAGTCGGTTAGCTCCGAGGGCATGTCTTCAATCAATATCGAATTCGTCACCGGTACCGATATTGATCAGGCTCTCCAGGACGTTAAAGACAAAGTCGATGAGTCACTGGGCGAACTCCCCACAGACCTGGATGAAGACCCTTCGGTCTTTGAAGTGAATTTTTCAGAGATGCCCATTGTGGTTTTCTCGCTTTCCGGCACCTGCGGCCTACCCTGTTTGAAAAAAATAGCGGATGACATCGAAGATGACATCGAAGCCATCACCGGAGTTCTCGAGGCTGAAGTGACTGGCGGCCTGGAAAGGGAGATCAGAGTTGAGGTTTTTCCAGAAAAGCTGGCTTACTATGGTTTAACTATCGGTAATTTTGAAGAAGCGGTCAGCAGTGAAAATCAGAACACTTCAGGCGGAACCATCGAGCTCGGCAAAGGCCGCTACCAGGTAAGAGTCCCTGGCGAATTCAATACCCCAGAGGAAATCTACGGCTTGATTCTCGATACCCATAATGGCGAGCCGGTCTACCTTAAAGATGTTGCCCGGGTACTTGATGATTTTAAAGATGAAGAAAGCAGATCACGACTCGATGGTCGTTCTGCAGTCAATATCTCAGTCAAAAAACGCTCGGGTGAAAATATCATCGCCATCAGCAAAGAGGTCGACCGCATTATTGAAAAGCGGCAGCCGACCTGGCCCTCGGGAACCGAAATCACCAAGGTGATGGACAAGTCCCGTGATATTGAGCTGATGGTCAAGGACCTGGAAAACAACATACTTTCAGGCCTCGTACTGGTGCTTGTCGTTATCTTCTTTGCCATGGGCATCCGCAACGCCTTGCTGGTGTCTCTGGCCATCCCCATGTCCATGCTGCTCTCCTTCACCGTTCTCCACATCATGGGGATAACCCT
>JASJDT010000215.1 GCA_030065655.1 Desulfocapsaceae bacterium
GAGAAGAGAGTTGGCTTCAAGATGATGGAAGTTGACATTGGCAGGCGTGCCTTGCCTCAACTGCTCCAGAAAGTTGTTTTCTTCACTGCCAAGATGCACCGGCAACCAGACATCCACCCTTTTATGCTGGAGAGCCAGCTCATTCAGTACGTCCTGAGCCGGCCTGTTGTCGTGGTGTAATTCCAGTCCTGCCAGGTGATATTGATCCTGCAAATTTCTTTGGCAATTACGATAAAATTCCAGACGTATTTCCGATATTCGCGGTATGCCAAGAAAGCTCAATTCTTGTTCAGCAGGGGTTCCACTAGCTTCTGCACACAGCAAACCTCTAGGCTCTATATCTTCCTGATAAAAATCGCGGATCATCCGCAAAGGAAAATGAAGGTCAAAAAAACGCCAGTGCAAAAGAATTATCAGGTTGGTCATGGCCATCTCCATAGAGTTCGAATGGCACGGGAAATACAAGCCTGAATATCATCAGGTATTTCAATAATCTCAGCCAAGAATTGGCTTTAACTGCTGGCGAAGAGTTGCTGCATCCGTGAAGACAAGGCCCCGGATTCCCATACTTTCAGCTACTTCGACATGTCCTGGGGTATCGTCGATGAAGAAGGTTTCCTCCGGCTCAAGCTGAAGATGCTCCAGCACTAGTTGGTAGATGCGCAGGTCTGGTTTCACCAAACCTATTTCTCCGGAACAAATAATGACCTCAAAGAGATGCTCTATCTGCCAATCACCCAGCCACTCCCGCAAACCGACAGGGTGATTGGAAAGAATCGCCAATCGATACCTCTCGTGCAATGTTGTGAGAAGCTTAAGAACTTCTTCATTGATGCATTCGTCATCATAATAGCGTTGTTGAAAGGCGGATATTTCTGCAGCTGAGTTCAGATTCAATTCAGATCCGATGGTCTGCCAGTACTGAGTCATAGAGATTTTGCCGAGAAGGGCCGCCTGCCAGTGCGGGGAATCAAACATGATCGAGTTGATGGTATCTGTTGTAATCCCCAGATCTTTCTCGTAGGTATGAAAAAGTCCTCTCTCCTTTTGAGCGGAAATGACCCTGCCAAAATCAAATATGAACGCTTTCACCATCGCTTTGACAACTCAGTTTCTGGTAGTCTTGCTGCCATCGACTACGGTAGATGATGCGATGAACTCATTGACGAGGCGCCAGGCTTCGTCATCACTGACCTGACGCGGAGGATGTTTGCAAAAAAACGCTGAAGGTCCTTCCAGTGCTCCTCCCTGGCCGTTATCTATGGCCAGGCGTACACAACGAACAGCATCGATAACCACACCGGCTGAGTTCGGTGAGTCCTCAACCGAGAGACGCATTTCCAGGTTCATGTCCACATCACCGAAAAGCTTTCCCTCCATGCGAATAAAACCCACCTTATTATCTTGCTGCCAAGGAACATAATCACTTGGGCCTATGTGAATGTCAGCATCATCAAGCCGACGTTGTGCAACCGATTGAACCGCTTCAGTCTTGGAAACCTTCTTGGTGGTCAGCCGCTTTCGGTCGAGCATGTTGAGAAAATCGGTATTACCGCCGGTGTTGAGTTGATAGGTACGGGTGAGCTTGACTCCTCTTCGGCGAAAGAGATCCGTCAGAGTTCGATGCACAATGGTAGCCCCCATCTGGCTTTTAACATCATCACCAATAATCGGTAGTCCACGAGAAGCGAATCTCTCCGCCCATTCCGGATTACTGGCAATGAAGACAGGAATGCAATTCACCACCCCAACTCCGGCCTCAAGAGCGCATTTAAGGTAAAACTCGGTTGCCTGCTGGGCTCCGACCGGTAGAAAATTTACCAAAACCTGCGTACCGCTATTTACAAGGTCGCTTACCACATCGGCCATTGTCGGTTCAGACGCATCTGCTGTATCAAAACGGTATTGCGGGTCGTGATCGGCCATGTGCTGGGCGACACCATCGAGAACCGGGCCCATTTTGACGTCTGTTCCTGAATCAGGAAGATCACCAAAGAAAACCGTAGTGCAGTTGGGTGGCTGAAAGATGGCGTTGTTGACATCCTGCCCGACCTTGCGACGATCAATATCATAAGCGGTTACCACTTCAATATCACCGGGCTGGTAGCCGCCAAGTTCCCAGTGCATGAGGCCAACGGCCTCTTCTTGTTCAGCCTGTCGATAATAATGTATTCCCTGCACCAGGGCACTGGCACAGTTTCCAACCCCGACTATGGCGATTTTAATTTGCTCCATATCAGCTCTCCCGGTTTTAGGTCGGCATGTGTACTCGATGAAATGCTTCTGCTAGTTCAAAATCACTGTTCTCTGCCATTTTCTGGCAGCGTTTCTTAAGCCATGACTCGAGATTATCAATATTAAACTCTTTAACCTGACTCTCGTGGCACTGCAGAGCGGCTAATTTCTGAGGAAACGTTTGGGTGATGTCAACGTGATGATTGACATTCTCCGCTCCAAAAAAGAGCAACTCTTTGATCTTATGCGGTTCGTATCCTTCGCTTAGCATCTCTGGATAGGCTAGGTGGTCACGGGCATAAGGAAATGCTGCATCCAGGACTACCTGGCCGACAATTCGATGATCACGGTGCCAGACATAGCGACGATACGGATCCGAGCTGGCAACCGTATCAGGTCTATGCATGCGAACCAGGCGAACAATTTCCTCTCTGAATTGCGGGGTATCCTCCAGCTGCTGATCAGGCATGTTGAGAAAAACGACCTCGTCCACACCAAGCTCAGCAGCTGCATTTCGCTGTTCCTGTTGCCGAATTGCGGCAAGTTTTTCGGGAACCAGGGAACGATCGGTGGTACCTTTTTCACCGTTGGTGCAAACCACGTAGATAACCGACTTACCTGCACCAATCCAGCCAGCGACAGTGCCGGCTATGCCGAATTCGGCATCATCGGGGTGAGCCACTATAACCATTATATCATATTTCTTTTTCATAAAATTTTTCTATAGTCGTTTATATATGAAATGTATTCAAGTTGTTATAATAAACACCCTCAAGCTCATCCGCCACGTTCTGCCAACCGTATCCTCCAACAGTCTGGCGTATCTTAGACGAAGAAGTTACTGCAGCCAGGGTGAGGGTTGAGATGATGGCCTTGGCCAGACTTTCCGGCTCTTGAGGCTCGGCAAGATAGCCGTTGACCCCTGGGATGATTACATCGGCGGCAATCCCCACTCTCGTTGCTGCCACCGGAATTCCGCAGGCCAATGCTTCCAAGGTTACCAGACCGAAGCTTTCATAATGCGATGGCAACACCACTACCGTAGCACTATTATAATATTTTGGCAGAAGCTCATGAGCCACCCTGCCGTAAAAAACGACATTGTCTGCCAGCTCCAACGCTTCTGCCTGGTGAGACAGTTCGTGCCATACAGGACTGCCAGTTCCATCACCACCAATTAAGCCAAGGCATAATTCGATATTTTCCCGTTTCAAAAAGGCCAGGCTCTGCAAGAGGTCGGGCAATCCTTTCATTGCATCAAAACGGCCGACAAAAAGCAGATCAATGGAATTCTTAGCAAAGTTCTCCTCGACACTGGGTAATGGCCTGAAACGCTCAAGATCAACACCGCAACCCAGCATTCGAATACGTGTGGTTTTTTTGCCATTGATCCCAAATAACCGATTCAACTCAATTCTTGTCGGAGCAAGAACAGTGGTGCAGTTTTGGGTAAGGTTTTTTTCGGCGGCAAGACGCTGCTCATGTTCCTCATGCCCAGCAGAGGATTCTTTTTTGGCATGGGCGAGCGTATGAAAAGTCATAACATGAGGACAATTCCAGGTTGTGGCAAGCTGTACGCCAAGCACACCTGAAAGCCAGTAATTACTGTGAATGAGCGAATACCCAATTTCCTGGGCTAACCGAAACTGCTCGATCCAGGAAGCAAGAGTGTTCCAATCAATCACACCATCGGCAAATCCTTCATTTGAATCTGCCAGAGATTCCCCTATATGAATAAGCCTGACACCCTCTGCCAACCACAACGAATGCTGCTTTTCGGGAATTGTCCTGGCGGTAAAGATATCCACTCGATGTCCTTTTTCTCCAAGCCGACGGCCTAACTCCCGGACATACACGCTCATACCCCCCGTGTCCCTGGCACCCAGTTTGCCTAAGGGGCTTGAATGTATGCTGAGCATGGCAATATGCATTCTCGTGGTCATTTACTCCCTGTGGAATATCATGTACTTATAATATATTTCCTGACGCCAGACTGATTCGGCAGGTAAATAGAGATTCTTCACTTCCCCCTAGTTGATACTTGTAGCGTTCAGCACCATTGAGGAAATTAAAATATTCCTTGCCTTCCTCAATGCTTCGGCGTATAGCCATCACTTTTGAGACAATGCCTGGTGATATAGACCGATGCGCCGGATTGAAGCCGTTATTATACAAAAATGTTGTCGAGCCATAGTCGAAACAGAACACCATGGCTGCAGGTTCAGCATCAATGCTGATCTCCAGAAGATCCAACATGCCCGATTTTGCCAGGTTCGTGGCCAGTACCTGAAAAAAATGCTGACGCCTGGGCACCATAAAATTGTTCTTATCGGTGCGGCTCAGACGAAATAGATAGAAAAAGGTTTCCATGGCTGCTAACGTTTCCACTGGCTCGGTGATATTGCGAGTGCTAATCTCACCAGCTTCAGAGAATCGACGAAACTTACGTCTGACCTCGTGGCGCTGCTTTTTGTTTAGCCCAGCCAGATAGGCCTGCCAACCAGTCGGCAGGGCCATATTCAAGCAGACGTTATTTGGCGTTATCTCTACACTACAGCCATTACTTCGGGCATATGGGACCAGATGCTCCAGGACCGAAGATGAAGGTAAAACCGGCTGCAAAATCAGTTCTGCTACGCCGTTACTGCCAAGATAACCGAGTATCCCTCGATAAAATGAATCAGCATGGCCTGGTGTTACTAAAAAGTCGAGATGGTCGCAGACATCCTCAGAGCCAATAAGTCGAGCGGTTCCATTATTTACACGTAGCGGGGCAATGCCGAGTATTTCGAGATCACTCTCCACCTGAAGCAGCACTAGATCATCAAGCCCCTTCAGGCAATGACTCCAGGCCTGTAGCCAGGCCGGAGTTACAAAAGGACCTGCTCCCTGCCAGAGCTGGCCATGGTCAGGCCAGATTTTTTCAAGTTGGCGCAGGGAAATTTCATGAATTTGAACCCTATCCGTCACCATTGTTTGCTGAGCCCGTCTCACTCTATCATCCCCTACCCAGGTAAAGAAATGGACCTGTCGCTACGCATGGCCTGGGCCAGTCCATCCAATACCCTGAGATTGGCAAGACTGTCGTCCAAACTAACAGCTGGCCTTGCTCCAGTCAGAACTGCATGGTTGAAATGTTCCACCATCAACCTGTACTCATCGACACCCGGAACAACAATCGACTCCCCCTCTTCCTCATCCTTTTTCCTCCAGGTAAAATGAGCATCATGTTCCCAGGGAATAAAGGCATTATGGGGTAATTCCAAAGCACCGTCGCTGCCGACAACGGTGAATGTCTGCTGCAAGCCTGAACAGAAACTGGCCTCAACGGTTGCCAAGGCACCCGAGGCAAACCGCATGGATGCCACCGCATGAATGTCTACACCAAACCTCTCATGGTAGACAGCCTGCCCCTGCACACTCACCGGCTCTTCGCCGAGCAACCACCTGGCCACGCTGGTGCCATAGCTGCCGACATCAAGAAGCGCTCCACCGCCCTGGGTGACATTCAAACGATAATTATCGCCCCGCTCCAGCAAGCCATTATCCATGGCAAAACAGAAGGCTGCACGCACCAGCCTCGGCGTACCAATACAACCCTCTTGCACCATCTCCTTTACTTTTTGAGAACGGGGATGGAAACGATACATCAACGCCTCCATCAACAGGCGGTCGTGCTTGCCTGCAGCCTCGATCATCTTCCTGGCTTCATTGCTGTTACAGGCCAGCGGCTTTTCGCATAGCACATGTTTGCCATGCTCAAGGGCCTTAATCGCCCAGGGGAGATGGAGATTATTGGGGAGAGGCAGATAAACTGCATCCACTTCGCTGTCACCAATCACCTCTTCGTAGTGACTGTAGAGTTTTTCGATGCCGTTCTTAGCAACCTCTTTACCTGCCTCTTCCGGCCGCCCGGTGGCCAGTGCCCGTATTCTCCCATTGGCGGAGGCAGCAATCGCCGGCATGACGCATTTATTAGCGATGGTTGCGTTACCGAGAACTCCCCAGCGAAGCTCAGGGTGTTTGATCATTATTTATCTCCTGTTGTTCTTGCAGGCTCCATTGGGCTTCATCTCCCCGATCCTCAACCGTGATACCAGCCTTCATAAGAACCTCCCGCAGAGTATCGGCTGCCTGCCAGTTACGCTCCCGGCGAAGCTGCTGCCTCTGCTCTAATAGATGTTCAACCAAGGGTGCAACCGCACGCTGAACCTCTGCTTTACTCAGCCTTGGTCTGGTACCTACCAGTACGATGAGCTCTCTGAAGAGATAGCGGGCTTCGGCCAAAATATCTGGATTTTGCAAGGTGGCGCGGGCTTCCCAGAGCAATCGATCCA
>JASJDT010000216.1 GCA_030065655.1 Desulfocapsaceae bacterium
TGGGCTTGACCGAGATGATCAAGCCGGACTCGCTGATCGCTGCCGTCAAGGCCCGGGTACCAAGGGACTTTCTCGAGATGAACATCAAGGCCTGTGAGCTTGGCATCGATATGGGTGCTGATTATTCCATGAGGTAATACGACAAATTCCGCTCACTCCAAGGAGCCTTGCTCTTGGCCATTGATCGGCAAACTATCTATCAGGTCCTCTCTTCCCAGTGAGGGCCTGAGGCTTTTTAGAATATCTGCTCCCCTTTTTTCTCAAACTTCTAGCTTTTTCTTTCTTTTTTCTGCAACTAATGCTTTGGGAACTTTTGATTCGTCATTTTAAAGACGGAACAATCCCTTCCATTCATCCTTTAGCAGAGAGAATCTATCGTCGTTAAAACTGTTGTTGATCTAGAAAAAGAAGGTAAAAAAAAACCTGTGCCCTCAGGGAGAGAGGTTGGGGCACAGGTCATGCCGAAGGAGGAGAAGTTGGCATTTTTTTGGTGTTCTACCAATATATGTGATCATAAAATCAAGAAAAACAAGCTCTCAATTTTATGTTGAAACATTTTTTAAAGTTGTATGCTGTAGTGATATAGCGGTATACCAAAAACCGCAACATCAAAAAAAGCTTCATTGGTATGCATATTACAACAGCGCAACAACACCTGTCAATCTTTTTCGAAATTTTTATTAGCTCAACATATCAACGCTTTAACAACTAATAGCGCTTTTTAAATTCCATTTATGTAAAATCATCCAACTCGCATGGAATTGGTCCAACCAATATATTACATTGTTGTAAAATCAGGGCTGTCTTGTCACATCTACGTCGAGGTAGCTCTAATGAGAATGGGCCTCTTGTTCATTTAAGTAAGCAGAGATGTTGCCTTTTATGTCGTGCAAACCTACCTGGAGGTAAGTTTAATTTCGATGCGTCGATTCTTGCGGTAGGCTTCGCTGGTATCGGCTGGATCGATGGGATGAAACTTGCTAAAACCTGTGGCAGCCATCCGCCCTTCAGGTATGCCCTGATCGGCGAGAAAACGTACAACGGATACCGCTCGCACCGTTGATAGTTCCCAATTCGAAGAGAATTTCGAGGAACGAATCGGTACCCGGTCGGTATGACCGTCAACTCTAAGTATCCATTGCAGATCATTGGGTATGGAGGGTATGAGTTCATTCACTATCTTGGCAAGCTCACGCAATTGCGCCATGCCGGGTTCGCCCAGTTCTGCCGTACCCGAACTGAACAAAAGTTCGGCCTGCAGCAAAAAACGATCACCTTCGATATGCACATAGGGGTTATCACCAATGACCTGCCGCAATCTTCCAAAAAAATCAGATTTATAGCGTTCCAATTCATTGACCTTCCTGGCCAGCTCGATATTCAGACGCTCACCCAAATCTTCGATTTCTTCGGCCTGTTCCTGCCTGACTTCTTCGGATTTACTCAGGGCCAGGCGTACTTCCCGCAATTGGCTTTGCAATAATTCTATTCTGTCGTTGAGCAAAGCAACCTCGGCACGGACATCTGCGGTCAATCGTTGTTGTTTATCTAAATTTTCCTGCTGTTCACCAATGAGAGCCGAGAGCGCTTGAATGTGAATATCACGGTTTTCTATATCCTGCTGGGCGAGCAAGGTCCTCTCCATCTCGCTGGCAAGTCTGGCTTCCAAGGCCTTGCTCCGGTCTCGCAGCGATTTGGTCAACTGCTGCTCTTCGGTCAGACTGGCGGTCACCTGGGCTATTTCAGTTTCGAGCTGCTGGCGAACCTGTCGCAAAGCATCGATATCCTGCTGTAAACTGGCAATTGTTCGCAACTGAGCCTCCAGCTGGTTCTTGTCTTCAACCCGCTTGTTGTTGATGTCTTCGATTTCGCCCCGCAGCCTTGCCCGATCTACGATTAATGAATCCACTTGCTGTCCAAGTGCATTTATCTCATTGGTGAGTACCTCATTCTTTGATTTCTCAAGTCCCAACAGCCGGCTAATCTCAGCTATCCGACTGTGCAGCGACTCGAGCTCACTATTCTGGTCCGAGAGAATATAGCTGAACAGGAACTGTGAAAAGGTGAAAATAAGCAGGACGAATATAACCACCATCAAGAGAGCAGAAAGGACATCAACATAGCCTGGCCAAATACTCGACGATTGTCTGGAATTTCTGGAGTTAAAAGCCATACATCCTCCTATACATCTCCACTCCCGGTGCTATCATGATCAATGTCGCGTTTCTCCCCTAAAGCATCCTTTCGTTTAAGCAGCACTTCTATATTATGATTGGTCCGGCGAATCTCCCCAATCAGTAAATCAAGTCGGTCCGTAGCTAAAAGATGGCCGTATCCGTTGTCTGTCTCGGATAATTCAGTTACTCTGGCATGGTTCACTAGTTGGGTGACTCCTGATAACCACTCTTCAAGCTCATTGAAAAAACGGTTTTGGGCATGATTGGCCTGGATATCAAGAAACCCAAGGACGAGAGAACCACCAAGGCCAAACAGAGAGGAGCTGAAGGCTGTGCCCATGCCGGTGAGAGGCTCTTGAAGTCCCGCCTTCAGGCTTTGAAACATGAGGTTAAAATCGCGGTCGCCCACTTCGAGGCTGCCGATCACGGTGCTCACCGCGCCAATGGTGCCGAGCAGACCCCAAAAAGTGCCAAGCAGACCCAGAAAAACCAGCAGACCTACCATATAACGGGAAATTTCACGGGACTCATCAAGACGGCCACGAATCCCCTCAAGCACTGTCCGCAACGACAGCGCTGATAGACTGAAGCGATCCCTGTGCATCCCTTCGAGGTGTTTAGCCAGAGGCCTGAGCAATTCAGGACTATCGGCAACAGAGAGTCCGGAGGTGCCGGTACGAAAAATTTCAATCCAGCTTATCTCCGGTCCCAAGACAATTACTCGACGCATATTCAGGAGAATACCGATGGTCAAGGCTCCAAGGATTACCAGGTTGAACCCCCAGTTGGCCATGAAGGCACGCTGCAGAGGATGATAGAGCAAGCCGCAGACGACGGCTACCACAGCAAGATAAAAAAACATGATCAGGAGATAGTAACGGAGAATACTCATGGATTGCTCCCAAACGAGGAATAAAAGAATGATGCTGGAATGTTTAAGCTTAGTCTTTAATGGTAATGCCGGTTAGGCAGGAAAGAAAATGAGGCAAAACCCTCATATATTCAAATAAACATACACCGCTGACCAGGCAAGCTATGCCCTTACCTTATTCACTCAAGCCATTGGTTTTCCATACAAAAATGTTTTTGACAATATCAGGATCAAGGGCGAGTTCGGTGTTTTCGAATTTGATGCAGAATGCAGGACTGGTGCGATGCACCGAGACGATGACACCCGGATTTAAACCGAAGGACAACAGCTGATGCAAATTGGAATGGCTCCCGGGCTTGATGTAGGTTATCCGGCCCTGTTCACCTGGGCTGAGCTCGACAAGGCTGGTTACTGTATTGACGACTTTGGTGGCATTTTTCTTACAGCATATCCCCGGCGGAATCGGTTTACCGTCCGGACAAACTTCTGGGTGCCCCAGCAGCGTACAAATGGACTCCTCTACCTGTTCCTGTAGTGAATGCTCTACCTCGCAGGCGATTGCATCCATAGCATTTTTTTTGACTTTGAGAATTGAGGTAACCAGGACTTCTGCCAAACGATGCCTGCGAATTATGATTTTACCAAGCTTCTCACCTTGATGGGTGAAAAAAACACCATCACTCTTTCTGATGATCAGGTTGTTTTGCTCAAGTGTAGCAAGATCCTCATCGTCAAATTCAATGGTGCAATTCTCCTGGATAGCCTGCAGAGAGTTTTTCTTTTTTTCCTCTGCTACCCAAATCGCTTCCAGAATTTCTTCGTGGCGCTCTTTAATCATTATTCAATCCTCAGGAAAAACTCACGCCCAATGCCAGACAAACATGGTTGACCAAACTCCCTAAAAGTATAGCATACAGGAATACGGCAACATTAATTGCCAGTCCCGCCTTGAAGCCCCGCTCTTTGAACAAGACTATGAAGGAGTTGATGCAAGGGGCAACAAAGGTCATCACCAGCAGGTTAACTACAAGCTGTAAATTCGTATATATGGGGCGAAGATGCTCGAGCTCCGTCGCCCCGCTTTCCCGGCGAATCATGGTCTTGATAAAGACCTGAACACTTTTCTCGGGTAAGCCCATTATATCATGAATAATCGGTCCCAGTGAATGTTCAAGAAGCCGCAGGCCACCAACTCGTTCGAAGAGGAAAACACCCAAAGATGCCAGTACGAAAACCGGCAGCGCCTCCAACATGAAAAAATACGTCTTGGCTACCGCCATTTTCATGACTGCCAGGGGCTTGGGCAGGCGCATGGGCGGTATCTCCAGAAGAAGCGGCGTTCTTGCTCCAGGTAATATGCTGTTGGCGAAATAACCGGCGATGATAATTTGGGCAAAGATGAAACCGAAAACAAAAATTGTTGCCGAAATCGGCATTTTCTCCAGGACAATCAACATCACCGCTATCAATGGAGCACAGGGCAGGCAAAGATAAAGCAGAAAAGAAACAATATTCTTTTCTTTTTCGGTATCAAGCACCCTGGTGGTCAAAAGTGCCATGGTGACACAACTGCAGCCCATGACCAGAGGAATGACGCCCTTTCCATTCAATCCCATCTTTTGAAAAACCGTATCGAGCAGTATGGAGATTCTGGGAAGATACCCCGAATCCTCAAGGACTCCAAAAGCGATGTAGAAGCAGAAAATGACTGGAAGAACAAGACCAAGTGCCAGGAAAACACCGGTGGGCAGTATGCCAAAGTCAGGGTCCATGATCATATCCCGCAGGAACGCGCTCGACATACCATCCGTGAATTGTCTGACCAATGGAAAAAGCATGCCCTCAAACACTTTTGAATTAAGGGTGTCCACCAGATAAGTTGCCCCAAACTCGCCGATAAAAAAATACATGAACACCAGAACAAGCAAAGCAATGGGTATGCCGGTTGAGAAGGCCGTACACATATCACCGAAACGGCTCAACAACGAACTTTTGGAGGGCGGCTCTACGGTCTGGACGATTTCAGCTATCCGCGAAGCAAGACCGTTATATAACTCCGCCAGGAGATGGCTGGCATGATTGGGCTCTTCATCGTAGTAGCGGGAGACCTGATGCAGACATTGCTGGGCAATTTCAGAACCGTAGCGATTTTTTACATAATTACGAGCATCAACATCGTGGTGGAGCAGCAGTAGTGCTATACCCCTTGCCGCAAGACCATTGTTGCCGAGCAGTTCTTGTACATTCAGCAAGTAACGTTCCATGGATGAGGAATAGGAAATGGTATACCCTAAAGGACGTACATCCCCAAACCGGGCGAGAAGCTCCTTTATTCCCATGCCTTCAGGAGCAATGGTCGTGGTTACAGAAATTCCCAAAAGGGTTGAAAGCCTTTCAGTATCTATCTCAATGCCACGTGATATGGCCTCGTCCATCATATTAATATTAAGCAGCATTGGCAGGCCAAACTCGCTGTACTGCAGGGCAAGCGCTATGGAACGTTTGAGATTTTTGGCATCGGCCACA
>JASJDT010000028.1 GCA_030065655.1 Desulfocapsaceae bacterium
CCTTACGAATTCGGGCCAGAAGTTGTTCATGGCGCCCTTTCCGCTCAGTTACCATCGGGGCAAGAAGAAGAATTTTCGTTCCTTCAGGAGCAGCCAGGATGTTATTGACCATATCCTCGATTGATTGCGAACGGATTTCATTACCACACTTAGGGCAGCTGGGGTGACCGCAGCGAGCGAAGAGCAGACGGAGGTGGTCGTATATTTCCGTTACAGTGCCGACGGTGGACCGGGGATTTTTGCTAGTTGTCTTTTGTTCAATGGAGACAGCCGGCGATAAACCCTCGAGTGAATCGACATCGGGTTTATCCATTTGTCCAAGAAATTGCCTGGCGTAGGTGGACAGGGATTCGACATAGCGACGCTGTCCCTCGGCATATAGAGTGTCAAAGGCAAGAGTTGATTTCCCCGAACCCGATAATCCCGTAAAAACAACAAGGCGGTTTCGCGGAAGATCCACACTGATATTTTTTAAATTGTGCATCCGGGCTCCCCGGATGCTGAGAATTTGCGGTTCCATAGAAAAAGAAATTGTTAATTCGGATATATAAATGCAGTGTGATCGACTTTAATGCAGCGATCCATGATCACAGTCTTGCTATTTTTCCTGGCAAGTTCTGCTGCATCATGGTTGACGATACCCTGTTGCATCCAGATACACTTGCAGTCAAGTTGAACAGCCTGTTCCACGATCGGGCCGACGTCTTCAGCTTTCCTAAATATATTGACAATATCTATATGATCAGGAATATCCAAGAGTGAGGGGTAGCATTTTTCCCCAAGGATTTCTTCCTGTCCGGGGTTTACCGGATAAATGGTATAGCCCGCATCAATGAGGTATCGAGCTACCATATTACTGGGCCTTTCTCTATTTGGAGATAGGCCAACGATAGCGATAGTTGTTGCATCCCTGAGAAGCTTGGGAATTTCGTCAAGGTTATTAAAGTTAATCATTTTGATTTCCTTGCAAACTGGCTTCTATGTGATGATTTCAATGCAAATTTAAGTGCATTTATACTTAGATCGTAAATTTAGTATTGGGATATAATGATGACCTTGGGTAGGCTTGTCAAGCTAGTCGATTGGTTATAACTTAAGGTGGTGTCTGCTAGTTTTTTGTTAGGGCAGGCACCGACAAATTTTTGCTGGCAAAGCTTTTAAGAGCTTTTAGGTGGTAAAGGCAGATTCTACTTGATTAGTTCCAACAAGTTCTGCTACTGTTTCGCTCGACCGTCTGATTGGTTTTTCCGACCTATTTTTATCTGCTCTTGGAGTAGAGTTAAAGGGGATATCTGTAATTAGGGTGGGTTGTGTCCCGCTATGGAATTATAAGACGGTGAGTTTTCTATCGTGATATTTTACTACATCTTGGACCGAAACTTATCGCAAGGAAAGAGGAAAACACATGTATTTTCAAGATATAATCTTCGAGTTGGGTAAATTCTGGTCTGAACACGGTTGTGTGGTCCAGCAGCCTTACGACATGGAAGTCGGGGCAGGTACTTTCCATCCGGCCACGGTACTTCGAGCACTTGGACCGGAGCCTTGGCGCTCGGCCTATCCGCAACCCTCAAGAAGACCAACCGACGGGAGATACGGTGAAAATCCCAATCGACTACAACACTATTATCAATATCAAGTGGTGATCAAACCATCGCCACTGGATATCCAGGAGCTGTTTCTCGAGAGCTTGAAGCGTTTTGGTCTTGATCTTCTGGAACATGACATCCGCTTTGTGGAAGATGACTGGGAGTCACCGACTCTTGGTGCTTCCGGCCTTGGTTGGGAAGTATGGCTTGATGGTATGGAGATTACTCAGTTTACTTATTTTCAACAGGCAGGGTCAATTGATCTGCATCCGGTGACAGTGGAGATTACCTATGGTCTCGAACGCATAGCCATGTATTTGCAAGGTGTAGAGAGTGTATATGATATTGCCTGGAATGACACCATCAGCTATGGTGAGCTTTTCCACCGGGCTGAGGTGGAATTTTCAACGTTCAACTTTGAAGAGGCAAATGTCGAAAAACTCATCGCCCATTTTGAGGCATGTGAGGAGGATGCTCACAGGATCGTTGAGAAAGGGTTGATTTTGCCGGCATACGATTATTGCCTCAAGTGTTCTCATACTTTTAACCTACTTGATGCTCGTAAGGCAATCAGCGTTGCTGAGCGGACGCGCTACATCGGCAGGATACGCAATATTGCCCGCAAGGTTGCGGAGGGATATGTGGCTCAACGCGCCGAAATGGGACACCCGCTGCTTAAAGGATAAAACTCTAAAAGGGGTACAGCCAGTCATACTATAAGGCTGTCAGACGAGAAACTTTAATAGCCTGTCAATCCAACTGTTCCAACCGTGATTCAGTGCTCATTTCTTTTTTGTCCGATACTCCGTGGGAGCCGGATTCAGTGAGAAGCGACATAATATAGAGAATTGCGACAAGGAAGGCACAGAAGCCGAAAAATTTAACCGCTTCAACCGGTTTTTTATAAGCAAATATCAGCACAGCTATGGCGATGCCGATAGCCAGCAGTTGGTGCGTTGCTAAGAAATTGTAAACCAGGGACCAATAATTATTAAAATCTAGCATGCATTTACCCCGCTGATTAACTGCCCAGCTTCATGGTTTCATAATCTCCCATATAATGTACACCAAGATAGAGATCATGAGAATTCTGCGAAAGAGAATGTAGGGAGTTTCTTCTTCTCTATGCTCAATTTCAAAGGGCAGATCTTTCTTCCAGAAGTCTGAATATTTAATGCCAAAAAAATGCTTACCTGCAGTTGTCTCAAGAGCCAAGATGCCATATTCGAAGAAAAACGCAGATTTGTAGATATGTAGAGTCGCTTTTTCAATCTCGGAATAAGGGGTAAAAATAGTTCCGTATGCCAGACCTTTTTCTTCGAAGGTCAATGTATATTTTTTAGCGCGAGTCCATTGTCTACTGGAGCTTGGCATTTCCTCTTTGTCAAGAATGGCTTTGCAGGCAAACGATGTCCCGACATAACTTTCTGTTTCGTTTGTTGTGCTGTTCACTCTATTCTTCTGGTAATTCATTACAAATGCAATAAATCAGTCCACCTGTTGTTTACTTGTAGGATAATCTTTACTGGTCAGAATTTCTTACCTGAGAATACTTCATATATTTGCTTTAATACAGATAAAAGTAGCTCTGTGTATCATGTTATGAATGTCTATCAGTTTAATTCTGCAACGCTTATGGGTTTAATAATCTGCCTTTGAATTAATCGGGCATTTATACTACCTATCTACAACATGTGGTATTATCCACCTTCTTAGAACACGGCTGAGCTCATTATCTCATTGTTATATCTTTATTTTCTTGCAATTGAGGGTAGGATGTGTAAAGTCAAAAAAGATGCTGAGCAACAAATGCAAAATGATTCGAGGGAGCTATGGGTTTTACGCCAGTTATTGGCAAATCAATTAAAAAACAGCTTGAAGAGCGGGAAGAGCATATTCTCTCCCGTCATGCCACCTTAAATCTTAACTCAAAAGGCCGACTTCATCCGGAAGAGGAGTTTACCGGAGACCTGCGCCTGCCTTTTCAAAGAGATAGAGACAGGATTATTCACTCGAAAACTTTTCGAAGATTGAAACATAAAACCCAAGTCTTTCTTGCACCGACCGGTGATCATTACCGAACCAGGCTAACCCATGTCCTGGAAGTATCTCAAATCGCCAGAACCATTGCTTCAGCACTTTGTCTTAACGAGGCCTTAACTGAAGCCATCGCTTTGGCTCATGATCTCGGCCACACTCCATTCGGACATGCTGGTGAGGCAACGTTGAACGAGTTGCATCCTTCAGGATTTCGTCATTATATTCATAGCTTACGGGTTGTTGATTTCCTGGAGAACGATGGCAAGGGTCTGAACCTCACCTTTGAAGTGCGTAACGGTATCGTTCGTCACTCCAAGGGCAGAAACGACATTCTGCCTAGAGGTACCTCAGAGTTGGCAATGACTCTGGAAGGTCAGGTCGTCCGTCTTGCCGATATTATTGCCTACCTCAACCACGATATGGATGATGCCCTTCGAGCCGGGATACTCAAAAGTGCCGATATTCCAAATAATATTAGTAAAGTTGTTGGCAATCGGCATTCCCAGCGAATATCAGCAATGGTAAGAGACCTCATAGTGGAAACATTAAGCGCTGATGATGGCCATCTCCATATCAGTGAAAGGATGCTTGAAGCCATCACCGATCTAAGATCCTTTCTTTTTGAGAATGTGTATAGATATCCCAGAGTGCACAATGAGTTTGAAAAAGCACAACGCATAATTAGAGAGCTTTATGCCTATTGTTTGGAAAATGGTTTGGTCAAACGCCAAGGCTATAGCTGGAATACCGTGAAAAAGAAAGGTGAATGGCCAGATGAAAAAAGTGCCCATCGCCAGGTTTGTGATTTTATTGCCGGGATGACCGATAGATATGCACTGGAACTCTATGAACATCTTTTTATGCCAAAACCTTGGACCGTTCAGTGATTTTCAGAGATATTGTTCTGAGCAGAAGATCCTAACTTTTAAAAAGTGCTAATCCTTCATCATGACCTTTAAACCATTGTGGTCGTACAAAAAAGATTGAATTTCCGTGGCGTCACAGGTAGTTTCCTACCTTAATCTCATTGTGCCTCCTCTTTTTATAATATTCGTCAAGAAGCGATGATTAGATTTGAGACTATTGATTGCAATGAGCCAAGAGCGAGCATGTCTGAAAATTTTATAATATTATTGAATTACTATGAAAAACAATCTGTTAAGCAAAGGTTATGATTTTTCCGAAGTGGAGTCGAAGTGGCTGCAGCACTGGTCGGATAACAACTGCTATGAAGCTACCATCGAGGAAGGTCGCCCTTCCTTTTCAATTGTTATTCCTCCGCCGAATGTCACAGGCGTCCTTCATGTGGGTCACGCCCTTAACAACACCATGCAGGATGTGCTGACCCGCTATCACCGAATGTGTGGTGACAATACTCTCTGGATTCCTGGCACTGATCATGCCGGCATCGCCACACAGAACGTTGTAGAGCGTCAGCTTGCCAGCGAGGGTTTGGACCGGCACGATCTCGGCAGGGACAAATTCATCGAGAAGGTCTGGGAATGGCGCGAGGAGAAGGGTGGCACTATCATAAATCAGTTGAAAAAACTTGGCAGCTCCTGTGACTGGTCGCGTGAACGGTTCACCATGGACGAGGGGCTCTCTGCTGCCGTTCGTGAGGTTTTCGTAAGACTGTACAAAGAGGATCTCATCTATAAAGGTGATTATATCGTCAACTGGTGTGTGCGTTGTCACACTGCTCTGGCCGATGACGAGGTAGAGCACGATGAGACGAAGGGTAAACTCTATCACATTCGATACCCTTACGCGGATGGCTCCGGTCATGTTGTCGTTGCCACCACCCGTCCCGAAACAATGCTTGGCGATACGGGTGTTGCTGTCCACCCTGACGATAAGCGATATAGCCATCTGGGAGACATTGGCATACGACTGCCCTTGACCAATCGAGTGGTGCCCGTTGTATTTGACAAACATGTACAGCAAGAGTTTGGCACCGGTGCCCTGAAGGTAACACCATCGCACGACCGGGATGACTATGAGATAGGATTGCGGCATGGGCTTGATCTCCTCAAAGTGATGGATGATAAGGGTATCATGAATGAGGCTGCCGGAGCATATGCCGGTCTGGATCGCTTCACCTGTCGACAAAAGGTGGTTGAAGACCTTGAAAACCAAGGGTTTCTTGAAAAGATTGAAGAGTATGATCATGCTGTTGGCAAATGCTACCGCTGCAAAACGGTAATTGAGCCGACGACCTCCCTGCAGTGGTTTGTCTCTGTCAAACCGCTGGCCGCCAAAGCTGTGGAGGCGGTGAAGGAGGAGAGGATAAAGATCTATCCCAAGTCCTGGTATAATACTTTTTACAGCTGGATGGACAATATACGCGACTGGTGTATTTCCCGACAGATTTGGTGGGGACACCGAATACCTGCCTGGACCTGCCAGGAGTGTGCTGAAATGATTGTTGAAACCTATGATCCGGAAGCATGCCCAAAATGTGGATCGGCAAAATTGACCCAGGAATCCGACGTCTTGGATACCTGGTTCTCTTCCGCTCTCTGGCCTTTTTCCACCATGGATTGGCCCCAAAATTCCAAGGAACTCCAAACCTTCTATCCTACCTCCGTGCTCATCACCAGTTTTGATATTCTCTTCTTCTGGGTTGCCAGAATGATGATGATGGGCCTGCATTTCATGGACGAGGTGCCCTTCAGAGATGTGTATCTTCATGCTCTTGTTCGCGATAAACATGGCAAGAAAATGTCCAAGTCGACCGGTAATGTCATCGACCCGCTTGAGGTGATGGGGCAATACGGTACCGATGCTATGCGCTTCACCCTGGTTGCTTTTGCAGCACAAGGCCGTGAGATAAAACTCGATGAGGAACGTATCCAAGGGTATCGGCATTTTATCAATAAATTGTGGAACGCAGCCAGATTTGCCCTGATGCACGTTGATAAAGTAGATAAAAAGACCATGGCCGTTGTCGATCATCCTGCTGATCTTACCTTGGCGCATCGTTGGATTATGAGTCGTACAGCTGCTACTGTAAAAGATGTTCGCAAAGGACTTGATGAGTATTATTTCAATGAGGTTGCTTCTGCAAACTATCAATTCATCTGGCATGAATTCTGTGACTGGTATCTTGAGTTGATCAAAGCTGATCTGTTTGGTGATGATGCCCTGGCGAAGCAGCAGGCTCAAGGTGTCTTGCTGGTAGTGCTGGAAACGATCCTGAAATTGATGCATCCGCTCACCCCGTTTGTCACTGAAGAAATATGGAGTGTTTTGCCGGGTGAGCGAGCAAGCCTGATGAACAGCAGTTTCCCGGAAGTCCACGGGGAATGGCTAGACCCAACGGCTGAAACCGATATGGAATTGTTAATGGGAGTTATTACCGGTATTCGGAACATTCGCTCCGAGTCAGAAATTCACCCATCAACGAAGATAGATGCGCATGTGATATGTGATGATCCGGTGAAGCGCGAGTTTCTCTCCTCTTTCAGCAAGACCATCGGGGATATGACCCGACTGAGTAGTCTTGAGGTTCAAGCATCCGGTGAGAAACCTGCCGATGCAGCCACATATATTTATCATGATCTGGAGATCTATGTTCCTCTCAAGGGATTGGTTGATGTTGACAATGAATTGGAAAAGTTGGCAAGGGAAAGAACGAAAATAGAAACAAAGCTGCAACAGGTAAACGGAAAATTGAGCAATAACAAGTTTCTCGCTAACGCGCCCGAGCAGGTAGTAAATAAAGAAAAGGAAAAGAAACAGACGCTCGGCGGGAAGCTTGAGAAAATTGCGGAAGAGGAAAAAAGACTCCAGGCAATCAGTAATCAGACAACAAATGGATAAGAATACCATACATCGGAGAATTCTGGCTTTTCTACAAGAAGATATCGGCAGAGGGGATCTTACCAGCGAATCTATATTTACCAAGGGAGAAGTGGGACGTGCCAATATGGTGGCTCGCCAGCCATTTCTTGTTGCTGGTGCGGCCAGTGTGGCAGCTGAAGTCTTTAAAATACAAAATAAGACGATAGAGATAGTCGAGGTAGTTTCTGATGGAACCTGGGTAAAAAAAGGCGATACGGTTCTTGCAGTCGAAGGTCCGGTTGTTGATATGCTCAAAGCGGAACGCGTCGCCCTCAACCTGCTTCAGCGTTTGTGCTCCATTGCCACAATGACCCGCAGATTTGTTAATCGGGTGGTAAAGTATTCAGTGCGGATCGTCGATACTAGAAAAACAACACCTGGTTTGCGCGTGTTTGAGAAGTATGCTGTTCGTGTTGGCGGTGGGAGTAACCATCGTTTTAACCTTGCCGATGGAGTCCTCATTAAAGATAATCACATTGCTGCCTGTGGTTCAATAACCGAAGCGGTGAACAGAGTGCGCCAAAACATTCCGCATACTCTGCGTATAGAGGTGGAGGCTGACACCTTTGCCCAGGTTGAAGAATGTCTGCAATGCGGGGTTGACATTATCATGTTGGACAACATGGATCTTCACACCATGGAGCAGGCGGTACAAGCCATCAATGGCAGAGCTCTGGTCGAGGCATCCGGCGGGGTAACTATTGATAATGTTGAGAAAATAGCGAAAACAGGGGTTGATATCATCTCCGTCGGAGCGTTGACCCATTCCGTTGAGTCTTGTGATATTGGCATGGATTGGTTCGGTTGAAATTCTCAAACAGATGGGGAAAAGTCTCGTAACCATTCTAATTTAAAAAAAATCTTGATTATTGAAGAAGAAGTGTGCAATACTTGCTTTAGATGTTTGTTAATTACAAAATAATGGGCTGTTTATCCCTTATCTTGAGAACTTAGAAGGAATTGTTTTATGCGATGTCCGAAATGTGGGTATATCTCGTTTGATCATGTAGAGACCTGCCTGAAATGTAATAAAGATATATCAAAGGAAGGTTCGAAGGTCGAAGGTACTACCTATAATGTTGCTCCTCCGGCTTTTCTGAAGTTCACTAAGAGAACCGAAGATTTTTCAGAAGATGAAGATGAGATTCTGTTTGATGATGATCAAGATGATATCGGCATTGTAGATCCTGACCTCGACGTTCTTGCCGATGATCACGACGAGAATGACAGTAGTGAAGGGACAATTTCATTTGGGGATGACATGGAAGGTTTTGGTGCCTTCGAAGAGGAGGAAAGCTTCGAGGTTGCACCTACTGACGATGACAGTGAAGATGATGACATCGACCTAGGCCAGTTTGAAGACGCTTTTGACGAAGAAACACCCGATCAAGAAGATAGTGATGTTGCTCTGGATCTCCCCGATGAACTAAGTGATATTTCAGATCTCTCCAGCCCTGCCGAACAAGTAGAGGAAGTGCAAGAAGAGGCGATGCAAAGCGCTCCGGCAGTAACCCAGGATCCGGATGATTTCGGCGACTTGAATCTCGATTTGGATTTGAAGGATCTCAATGAGGATTTCAATTTGACCTCGGATGAAGAAGCTGGGACAGAGGATTCCGAAAGTGACGATTTGGACGATCTCTCCTTAGACGATCTTGGCCTTGCCGAAGAAGATAAAAAGCAAGTTGCACCTCAACAGGCAAAACCGGAAAAAGCCCAAAAAGAAGAGCAGATGGATATGGATGCGGATCTTGATTTTGATCTGGATCTCGGTGGAATTTCTCTTGCGGACGAGGATTAGAAAAAGAAGCGAAGACAGCCATAAAAGCTATTGACATACGCTCAGCACTCATGTTAAAAAGCCTCTTCAATATGAGGTGCCGGGATAGCTCAGTCGGTAGAGCAACGGACTGAAAATCCGTGTGTCCCTGGTTCGATTCCTGGTCCCGGCACCACTTACCATATGCAATTAAAATCCCCTGACTCGATCTGAGTCAGGGGATTTTTTATTTGAGCCATCAGGAAAGATTCGTTAACCAGTTACCCGGTTTGGCTCCTAGTCGTTTTTTTAGATGGAGTAATGCATTTTAAAGAACCTCTTTCAAAAAAGCGGTGAAACGTTGCCAGGATTTTTTATCTGCATCCTCGCGATAGCGGGAAGAATCGAAGACGGTCCAGGCGTGTGGGGCACCGCCGTAGCTAATGAGCTCATGGGGGAGACCGTTTTCCTCAAGCTGTCTACCAAGTGCTGCCAGATCGTCAAGGGAAATCATCTTGTCACTGCTGCCGTGAAGGATGAGATAACTGCCGCGGGCCTTGGTATAATCCTGGCCTTCCGGAGTACTGAGGCCGCCATGGAAAGTAACGAATCCGTCGAGGTCGGCTCCCGAGCGGGCCAGTTCCAGCACCGCTGCTCCGCCAAAGCAGTAGCCAGCGGCGACAACATCATCGGTAGGCAGCCCGTTGGCTCTAGCCGCCTCGAGACCACCCTCAAGCAGTCGCCGCATTTTCATCCTATCCTTATACAATTCTCCGGTGTGTTGACGCTTGTCTTTGACTTCGGTTGGTCGTACTCCAGCGCCGAAAAGATCAACGGCAAACACATTATAGCCCAGCTCAGCCAGCATGGCCGCCCGTTTTTCCTCATATTCGGTGAGACCATCCCAGTCATGAATAAGCAAGACCAGTGGTGCTTCTGCAGAGACTTTTTCAAAAAAACCCTCGTAGGGCTGGCCGTCAATTTCATAAGTAACTGTTTTGCCGGCATTGGCTAAAGATGCTGAAAGCATCAAGCAGAAGAAAGTGATGAAATATTTCATGGTATATCTCCAAACAGTCTAGATTATAAGGAAAGTTAAAAGTTAAATGTGATATAAGGGTAAGGAGCCTTACCTCTTAACAAAATAACGGTATGTATGAATCATTTCTTTGCAAGGATACCCCTCTGTAAATCATTTTGATTCTATGCTTACTCCTTTGAGTGGTGAGAAAATGTGGGGTTGGGAATAACGCCAAGCATGAAAGGCACTATTAGTCATGACTGAAAAAGCAGCTGGGGTAAAGTCAACGAAGCTAGCCAACTGTAGAGGTATAGATTTCAGCAGCAGTCTTCCCCAGACCTTTCCTGCTCCTTGTCGTAAAAAAGATTCTTGCAGAGCTGAATGCTAGAAAATTCCAAAATCAACGCCTGCTGCCAGAGTCTGACCAAGTTCTGCCAATCTGTCCAGATCCTTTTGTGTTGGTGACCCCACAACCCGCAGATGCTCCTGCACCTTCTTCCATTTATAGCCTTCGGCAATACGCTCGATTTGACGAATAGCGCCACGGCCATCATTGCCTGCACAGACGAAAATAACAAAGGGTAATCCTATGGTTTTTTCTTCGGCGGCCACAAAGGTGCGGTCGAAAAAGTCTTTGATCATGCCGGCCATGGTACCAAAGTATTCAGGGGAGCCGATGCCTATAGCATGACACTGCAGTAAATCTTCTAGAGTAGCATCTTCAGCCTTTTTCAGGACCACAGTTATGCTTTCTTCTCTGGTTGCCCCGGCAGCAAAACATTGCGCCATGGTCTGCGTGGTGCCGCCCTGCGAATGATAGATAACCAAAATCTTTTTTTTGGGTCCTTGACCGCTTTGATCATCTGCCATCATCGTGGGGATAGAGTTCAGTTAAGTATTCTGTCTCGGCAATACGTTAGCGAGGGTTGCGATCGAAATTATTCTTTATGCCACATAGCGGTTTTTGAGATGTCTAAGAAATGCTTCGGCATTGGTTTTCTCACCGGTCGCCTGTTCAAGTATATCCTGAGAATCCATGGAGCTTGCTACACTCCAGATTTTCTTTTGGAGCCAATCACGTATAAAGGTTATGTTTCCCTCAGCCAGATGCTCTTGCCAGTCAGGATTTTGCTGTTTGATGGCTGCAAAAAGCTGGGCAGCATTTAAAGCTCCCAACGTATACGAGGGAAAATAACCGAAGGACCCATCTGTCCAGTGGATATCTTGCAAACAGCCATCGCGATCGTTGCCGGCCGTAGAAAGGCCCAGATATTTCCTCATTTTATCATCCCACAATTCCGGCACGTCCTTGGCTGCAGCCTTGCCGTTGATAAGATCCTTCTCTATCTCAAAGCGAAGAATGACATGCAGCGGATAGGTTACCTCATCGGCTTCCACACGTATGTAACTTGGATCGACCCGACAGCATACGTCTCTTAATTGATCCGCCGAGAACGTTTTGGTTTGCGGTAAAAATTGATGAATCGTTTCTGTAAATGAGTTAAAGAACGGCCGGGAAAGAAAGATCTGTTTTTCGAAGAGCAGGCTCTGGCTTTCATGGATACTCATGTTTCGGGCAGAGCCGATGGGCAGGTTGTCCCATTTTTCCGGTAGACCCGCTTCATAACTGGCGTGACCTGTCTCGTGAGCTGTTGCCATGAGGGCCTCAAAAAACTCTTCTGTGCGAAAACGAGTGGTAATGCGGTGGTCTCCGCGGGTTCCTGTGCTGAAAGGATGTGATGAGACATCGAGACGACCCTGCTGAAAGTCGAATTCCAGTTTTTCCATAAGTGCACGGTTGAGACGTTTTTGCTCATCGATCGGGTATGTGCCTGTCAGCTTAACTGTTTCCTCAGTTTGCTTATCCAGAACTGTTTCAATAATTACAGGTAGTTCTTTTTTGAGAGTGGCAAATATTTCAGCTATAAGCTCACTGCTGTCACCGGTGCAGTAGAGATCGAGAAGAGCATCGTAGGGAGAGGCTAGTGGCTGTTGTGCAGTACTATATCTTAACTGGGCTTCTTCACGGGCCAGTTTTACTACTTCTTCAAAGTTCACCAAAAAAGATTGCCAGTCATTGTCTATTCGCTGCTGCCGCCAGCCATGCTCGCACTTGGAGCCTGCCAGAGATTGTGCTTTTACGAGACTTGCCGGCAGGCAGGTGGCGTTGCGAATCTGCCGTTGCATTTCGGCAAGATTGCGGGTCATCTCCGGATCGTTATTATTACTAGCATTTTCCACAGCCTCCTGAAGGTCCTCCGCACACAGCATATCGTGGCGCATGGCCGAAAGCTCGGCAATTGCAGCGGCCCGGCCATCGCTGCCGCCAGGAGGCATCATTACCAGTTGGTCCCACTGAAGATAGGTTATGGCATGGTCTATTTGGGCAATTTTTAAAAAATACTCTTGAGCGTGTTGATAGTCGGTCATATTCTTCTCGCTGATTGCTTTAGTTGGCTAGAGATTTTGTATATGAGGGCAAGGATTTGGATATTATTGTAGCTGCTAGGTTTAAAATCATAATCATTTTTACCGGCCAATCTCTCAAGTTGTTTTTTAAGAGGTGGTAAGGTATACAACACATATGTTTCCTGGTCTTGCAACAATTTTTTTGTCTTCCTTTGTGATCGCTCTCTCCGGGGCTCTCATGCCCGGTCCTCTTTTGACGGTAACAATTGCCGAAAGTTCCGGGAGGGGAATGCTTACTGGACCCTTGCTCATTATTGGACATGGTTTGCTCGAGTTGACTGTGGTGATTGCCTTGCTATCCGGCTTTGCCCCTCTGTTGCTGCGTGATGACATATTTGTGACCGTTTCCCTGGTGGGCGGAGTAATTCTGCTGTGGATGGCATTCTCCATGTTGCGGGGAATTCCGCATCTTCGTCTTGATTATGATCAAAAGACACGTCGCTCGGAGAATATAATTATAACAGGTATTATCCTCAGTGCAGTAAATCCCTATTTCATTCTTTGGTGGGCCACTATCGGTCTTGGTTATATTATTTACTCGACAAAATTTGGTATTGCCGGTGTGATCGCCTTTTTTCTAGGCCATATCCTTGCCGATCTCGGCTGGTACTCCTGCGTTTCCTGGGCGATGGTGAAGGGGAGGAGGTTTATTTCAAACACAGGTTATCGTCGTCTTATAGCCGGATGTGCGGTCTTTCTCATCGTTTTCGCAGGGTATTTCTTTTACAGCGGCGTGGATCGCCTGGTTTGATAAGGAGTTGGCGATGGTGAAAGAAAATAGCGGAAAAAACAAATATACCTGCAATGAATATCGAGAGGAAATGATCCTTGCTGCATTACAAAGGAGACTACAGCAGAATAATCTTTCCGAGGAAGAGAAAACAAGGGTGTTGCAAGAGATCGCCGAACTGGAAAAGAAGATGGGGCTCTAGTTCGTTTTCGTTGAAAAGGTTGGATTTACTTTATTAAAAATGGCGAGACCAGCTCTGCATCAACCCATGGGATATTGTATTTCCTGGTGTACCTGGTCACATTGCTCAAGAACGTCTTCACTTAATTGAACATCCATGGCCGCCAGAGATTCGTTAAGCTGTTCCTCGGAATTTGCTCCGACAATGGTCGATGCCACAAAATCAAACTGCTTACTCCAGGCAATGGCCAAAGTTGCCGGAGCCATACCACCAGTCTCTGCTATTTCCATATATCTCTGCGTTGATTGCAAGGTCTTATCGTTGAGAAAACGCTTGGCCATTGCCTGCACCCGCGGTTCCTTTGACTGGGAATAGGTGGTGAATCGACCTGGAGCGTTTCGGTCCCTATTATATTTACCGCTCAGTACGCCACCTGCCATGGGGGAATAGGGTAAAAGTGACAAAGATTCCCCGCGGCACATATCAGCCAGTGTATCGAGAAACCGTCGGTTGAGCAGTGAAAAATTGTTCTGGATGGATTCAAAGCGCGCATATCCTTCATACCTGCTGATCATATTCGATTTAGTCGTCCCATAGGCGGAATCGTTTGAAGTACCTAGATAACGCACCTTGCCTTTGGTGACCAGGGCATCAAACGCCTTCATTGACTCCTCTCTGGGAACAATTGTATCGGGCCAGTGCATCTGGTAGAGGTCGATATAATCGGTTTGTAATCTTCGTAAAGTGCCTTCTATCGCTGTTTCAATATGAAACGCATCGACGGCTGTCAAGCCGTGTCTCACGGGTGGGACAAACCAGCCGGAGGCACCACCGGTTACTTTAGTCGCCAAAATAATGGCGTGGCGTGATTTGGTGCGCAACCATTGGCCGACAATCTCCTCGGTAATGCCGACAAGCTCTGCTTTTGGTGGCACAGGATAAATTTCCGCCGTATCATAAAAATTGACCCCGCGGTCATAGGCCATGTCCATCAGCTTAAACGCCGTTTCTTTAGAACATTGGTAACCAAAGGTCATTGTACCAAGACAAATTGGACTGACGCGTAATCCGGATTTGCCTATATAACGGTGTTCCATATAAAAACCTCTCTTGTGAATGTAGTGATGTTCGGAAAACTAGATAGAAAATCATGCCATAGTCAGAAATGGTAATCATGCACATTCGTTTTTTCAGGAAATGATGAAAAACAAATGTATTTTTAACGTAGGCTTAATTCTTTGCGGTCAAAGTAGTGAGCGCTCAAGCTGTATAAAGAACCAGAATGTTGTGTTATCAATGCAGGATATCAACAGATCTTCCTTAAGCATTTGAGGGAACGAACAAAAAAATAGTTAATGACCCTAAAAAAACTTTACACGATGTTGTTTTGGTGGTAATATTTGCTGTTTTTACAGAAATGGTTCTGTTTTGTGGGGCCATGAACTGTCTGTTGCATTACATCCTGAATTTGTCATTTAAGGAGTTGCAGATAGCTGTAACTCCTTATTTTTTTTATTTTCCCGGATATTATCAAAGGGAGCCGGAACAATCCGGTTGTTAGATACTGGTAGAGGGCTAAAGCCATGAAGAAAGATTTAACAAAGGTTCGAAACATAGGAATAAGTGCTCATATCGACTCGGGGAAAACCACCCTGACGGAACGTATTCTGTTTTATACCAACCGGATACATGCAATACATGAAGTGCGCGGTAAAGATGGTGTCGGGGCCAAGATGGACTCCATGGAGCTCGAGAAAGAGCGGGGTATTACCATTCAATCCGCTGCAACCTATTGTCCCTGGAAAGATATCGATATAAATATCATCGACACACCGGGCCACGTTGACTTTACCGTCGAAGTGGAAAGAGCACTGCGGGTTCTCGATGGGGCTATTCTCGTCCTCTGTTCAGTGGGCGGGGTACAATCCCAGTCCATCACGGTAAATCGGCAGATGTCGCGGTATAACGTTCCCAGGATAGCTTTTGTCAATAAATGTGATCGAACCGGAGCAAACCCCGACAAGGTTACCCGGCAGCTGCGTGAAAAGCTCGACCTTAACGCCCACATGATGCAGATGCCCATCGGTCTGGAAAGTGAGCTTCAAGGTATGGTTGATCTGGTAACCATGAAAGCCATATACTATGAGGGTGAGCATGGCGAAAAAATCCGTGAGGATGAGATACCCGCCGAGCTGAAAGACGAAGCTGAAGAGCGTCGCAGCGCTTTACTCGAAGAAGTATCCATGTTTTCCGAAGAACTTATGGAGGCTCTTCTGGAGGAAGGTGAAATATCCGCCGAGCTTATCCATGACGCCGTTCGAAAAGGCACGCTCTCTTTAGAGTTTACGCCGGTATTTATGGGTTCGGCCTATAAGAACAAGGGAGTCCAATCGCTCCTCGATGCCGTTCAAGTGTATATGCCTTGTCCTACAGACGTCGCCAATTATGCTCTGGATCTCAACAATGATGAACAGGAGTTTCCGGTAACCAACGATCCGGATGATCCATTAATCATGCTGGCATTTAAACTCGAAGATGGCCGCTATGGTCAGCTCACCTACGTAAGGACCTATCAGGGAACCTTGAATAAAGGTGACACCGTTTACAACAGCCGTACTGGTAAGAAGGTGAAGATCGGGCGCCTGGTGCGAATGCATTCAGATGAGATGGAGGAAATTGACTCTTGTACGGCAGGTGATATGGTTGCCCTTTTCGGTGTTGATTGTGCTTCTGGAGACACGTTTACCTCAGAGGGATTATCTTGCTCAATGACATCAATGCATATTCCGGAGCCGGTAATTTCTCTGGCGATTGTGCCGGCGGATAACAAAGCACAGGTGAATATGTCTAAGGCGCTCAATCGCTTCACTAAAGAGGATCCGACCTTCAGAACCTACGTCGATCATGAAACCAACGAGACCATCGTTTCCGGCATGGGAGAGCTGCATCTCGACGTTTATATCGAAAGGATGAAGAGGGAATACAAGGCAGAAGTTCAGGTTGGTGCACCTCAGGTCGCCTACCGCGAGACCGTTACCGAGAGGGCCGAGTTCAACTATACCCACAAAAAGCAAACCGGTGGTTCTGGTCAATTTGGCCGGGTGGCCGGCTATCTTGAACCCTGCGAGGAAGGCGAATACGAATTTGTCGATGAAATTGTTGGTGGCGCTATTCCTCGTGAATTTATCGGCTCATGTGATAAGGGCTTCAAAAAGAGTCTTGAAAAGGGATCCCTCTGCGGGGCACCTATTACCGGTGTTCGCTGTGTCATTAATGATGGCGCGGCACATGCCGTTGACTCATCCGATGTGGCCTTCCAGCTTGCCGCCGTTGGCGCTTTTAAGGATGGCTACCTCAAAGCCAAGCCGGTAATCATGGAGCCGATCATGAAGGTTGCCGCCGAAGGTCCGGCGGAGTTCCAGGGGGCGATCATGGGCTCGCTCAACCAGCGACGGGGTATGATAATAGGTACGATGGAAGAAGGTACCTATACCGTTATCGAGGCGGAAGTACCGCTTTCGGAGATGTTTGGTTATAGTACAACGCTGCGCTCCCTTACCCAGGGAAAGGCTGAGTTTACCATGGAATTTGCAACCTTCAAACAGGTTCCCAAAAGCGTCAGCGAAGAACTGGTAAAGAAGTACCAGGAAGAGAAAAAAGCTTAACAAATATAATAAATTGTAATTATCTCCGGAAACCTGCTTGTATATCTAAAGTAGTAATGATGGCGCTGACCATCCATCAGGTTCAGGAGTTTGTGAAATCGCATCAATACGTTGCAATCGAATGAGATTAAAGATATTTTTCTGCTGCTGCTCTGAGACCGTGCTGGCAGGAAAAGGCATAAGCCATATAAGGAAACGAAAAGAGGTAGTGCCATGACAAAAGAGGATTTAATACAAAGTAATCCACTTAGGGCCCTTGGTCTGGGTGAAAAAACAGATGGAAAAAATCAGGGAATGGGTCTTGTTATGGCCAGAGCAGGTCTGGGAAAGACCGCTATTCTTGTGCAGATCGCCTTGGATTTTATGATGCGCGGTGACAAGGTTTTGCATGTATCCATCGGTGAGTCCATCGACAAAGCACGGAGCTGGTATACGGACATCTTTTTGCTGACTACTGCGGATATGGCAGATGCTGAACGCAGGGAGATCGAGCCTGAAGTGATGCGCAACAGAATGATCATGACCTTTAAGGAGAGCGCTTTTGGGCTGGCAAAACTAGAAGAGCGGCTTGATGATCTGGTAAAGCAGGACGTCTATAAACCGAATTGTCTCATTGTGGATGGCTATGATTTTTCTGACAGCAAAGCCACCGACATGCAGGGTTTTATAGATCTCATGGAAAGCCGTGATCTCGACGCCATCTGGTTTTCGGCCGTAAGTCACCGTGGGGATAAACGAGTCAGCGAGACCGGTATTCCGGCACCGTGTCATGAGATGGATGAGATGTTTGCTTCGGTGTTATTTATTAATCCTGAAACAGAAGCCATCAAGCTTGACATTATTAAGTGTACTGCCTGTGAAATAGATGCAAGTGCAAAACTTGCCTTTGATCCATCGACCATGTTAATTAGCAAAACATGAACTAAGTGTTGGCAGACAAAAGAGTACTGATTTAAAAGCGGAAGGTTAAGCCTTCCGCTTTTTTTATTTGTGCTTTTGGGATTGGCTAGTATTATAAAACGCTGTTGCCTAGGACCACGAAAGGCAGTTAATTCATAGATGTCGTCAATATTAACCGGTGATCAATGAAGTTCAGACCGTGTATCGACCTACATGAAGGGAAAGTAAAACAAATAGTTGGATCGACTTTGCGTGACGGCAAGACTGAGCTTTTGCTGACCAACTTTGTTGCTGACTGCTCTTCGGCCGATTATGCCAGAATGTATCGTCAGGATAACCTGACCGGTGGTCACATTATCAAGCTTGGACCAGGAAATGACGAAGCTGCGCGTGAAGCTTTGCAAGCATGGCCTTCGGGCATGCAAGTTGGAGGTGGCATTACTCTGGAGAATGCCGAGGACTGGCTTGATAACGGTGCATCACACATCATCGTCACTTCCTGTGTTTTTAGAAATGGTAAAGTTGATCTGCCCTATCTGGAAAAACTCGTTCAAAAAGTCGGACGAAATCGTCTCGTTCTCGATCTAAGTTGCCGGAGAAAAGGGAGCGAGTACTATATCGTTACCGAAAGGTGGCAGAATTTTACGACAGTTGCCATTAGCCCAGAGAATCTTGAGTTTTTCGCTAAACACTGCGATGAGTTTCTCATTCATGCAGCGGATGTCGAAGGAAAATGCAGTGGTATCGAGGAAGATCTGGTTGAGTTACTCGGTAAATACATAATGCTGCCTACCACTTATGCCGGTGGAGTGCGAAGCCTTAATGATCTGCATCACATAAATAGTCTGGCCAAGGGACAACTCGATGCGACTGTGGGAAGTGCTTTGGATATATTTGGGGGTAGTGGACTGAAATACAAAGACGCAGTTACATTTAATCTAATGAATGATTCCTAACTGCTTGATTAAAAATGGAAATATCAATTTCTTCCGGTCTTGACCTTCGTCATAGCTTTCGCTACAATATTGCAGCTACATAGCGATGGTCCAGTTGTCTTAACAAATCCTTTTGGGAAAAAGGTCATGCAGCTTGATAAAGATCAGCAACGCCAAGATATAGAAAAATTCATCAGGAAAATGCCGAGTTTGTCAACAACGGTTGGCAAAGTACTGGAAATCTGTAGCCGAACAGATGCCTCCCCCAATGAGCTCAACAGGGTTATCTCTCTTGATCCGGTTTTAACCGGGCAGGTACTTAAGCTCATTAATTCGGCATATTACTCACTGGTAGCCAAAGTCACCTCGCTTACCCGGGCCATCACCATGCTGGGGATGAACACTGTGAAGAATATGGCCTTGAGTACCGCTGTTATTAAAACCGCTTCCAGCGTGAAGAAATCAAAAGTGCTGCCAACTTCCAAATTCTGGGCGCATTCCATCGGGGTAGGTGCATGTGCCAAGCTTCTTGCTATAGCTGGTGAGGTACCAGTGATGGAGCGAGAGGAATTCTTTGTTGCCGGTTTATTACATGACCTTGGCAAAGTGCCCTTCGGTGATGAGTATTCAGAAGTTCTCACCATCGCCAGGAAAGAGCAGGCACCTCTGGTAGAAGTTGAGCGTGAACTCATGGGAATAGATCATCAGCAGGTGGGGCTGATGATTGCTGAAAAATGGAAGCTCAATCCAAGTATAAAGGAATGCATTGGTGGTCATCACGATATCTCCGCTGCTGATTCGGAGTTTCAACGTCAGATAGCTATTGTGGCACTCGCCAATATCTATATTAATATTTTTGACATCGGTTATGCCGGCGATCTCTTTCCGACAGAAGAGGATGTCCATACATTCCTGCAATACAGTGGTTTGGAGTGGGAAGACTACGCTGGGGTTCGCGCCGATGTTGAAAGGGAAATTGAAAAAGCACAGATTTTTCTGCAGGTGTAACAAGGAGTACAATGAAAGTAAAATTTTGGGGTGTTCGAGGGTCCATACCCTGTCCGGGACCGACAACTCAGAAATATGGTGGTAACGGCGCATGCATCGAGTTGCGAGTAGGGAAAAAGCAAAGAATTGTCATTATTGATGCGGGATCTGGTATAAGGGAACTTGGCAATTCACTCATGCAAAATGATCTGCCAAATGGCCCTATATCGGCAGATATTTTTCTGTCACATACCCATTGGGACCATATAATGGGCTTTCCCTATTTTGTACCGATCTATGTGCCGGGTTCGAAACTGAATGTCTACGGTCCGGTTACCTTTGAGGAGGATCCGCTCGAAGAAGTGGTTGGCGGCCAGATGAAATACCGTTATTTCCCAGTGAATTTTGGTGAGTTGAGTTCCAACATCGACTATATCAGGTTGAGTGAAAATCCCGGTATGGATTTGGGCGACGGCCTGAAAGTAGTTACCAAATTCCTCAATCATCCGATTACTGCGCTTGGCTTTCGTTTTGAGTATGAAGGGAAAGTCTTTTGTACCTGCTATGATACCGAACCCTTTCGGAATCTTTTCATAACGGACCCGGAGCATCCCGATTATGATGAGGCCATGGCTGTTGAGGGTGAGGAAGTAGCCAATGAGCAAAATCAGTTGCTTGAACAATTTTTTCAAGGCGCCGATTTACTCGTCTATGATGCTCAATACATGGAAGAAGAATATTATGCCAACAGAGTAGGCTGGGGGCATACTCCCATAGAATATGCTATTGCAGCTGCCAACCGCGGTGGTGTAAAAAAACTAGCGCTGTTTCACCACGACCCTGACAGAACCGATGAGCAAATTGATGAGATGGCTAAATCCTATTGCGAACCCGGGCGTTTCGGAGAAACGGAAGTCTTTTTTGCTCGAGAAGGCAGCGAGGTACATCTCTGAATCTCGAACTAGAACGCAAGTGGATTACCAAAAAACCGTTTTTTAAGACGTTGGACACATTCCGGATCAGGCTGATGTTGAAGTGGTGGTGGCTCCGGAAATGGCAGTAAAAGTTCGGTGAATGGTGTTTGGAGAATGTTTCTATTCCAGGCCTCGACCATTAGCCGCTCAAGGTTCACTGTATCTTCGATGTTATATGCCAGAAGGGTTTCCAGGGCTTTGTCATCATTCTCACGTTCATAGAGATGCCAGAGAGCAACGGCGAAGGAACCATCCACGCCATCCAACTCACCCCTATTGATACCCAGATGTCTTTCACAACCCTTCAGGCCACCTTTGATGCCAAGCTTAGCCAGGACATAACGTAAGTCTATTTGCGCATGAGGGAGACTGGCTCTAAAAAAATGTTCGATGAAGGGGATATCAAAACTCTTTCCATTGTAGCTGATGAGTATTTTATAGCGCTGCACATCATCAAGGAATGCATCGAGGTTTATACCGTTGACATAGGTATGGACTTCATTGCCATCGTATAAGGCGATGGTGGTAATATCAGCACTATCTGCCAGTCCTGTCGTCTCTATGTCTATATAGGCAGTGGACGAGCGGAATTGAGAAAAAAGCCGCCATTGTTCACTACTTGTCAATCTATCGGCAAAGAAGTAGGGATTGTCATGTTTGAGTGCATCAAGTGATTTCTCAAAAATATCAGGAATCTCCATTCTGGAACGCGCTGATATAGGCACGGCGGCGGAATCCTGCCAATCCTGCCATTCGTTGATGCCCGCCTGCCAGAGACGTTGCTCCGTTTTGACTCCGATACCGTTAATGTGGCAGAAAGTATGCTGCAGCATAAAATACACCGGTGGGTGATGTTCAATATAAGATATTCTTCTAAAGGGCTACATGTACGAGAATCAGGGCAACGAATACAGCGGGAAGTAGATTGCCAATGGGCAGACGCTTGATGTCAAGCAGGTCGAGTGCGATCGCCAGGATAAGCAAGCCGCCCACGCCATTCATTTCCGCAATCGCGGTTGTGGTCATCACAGCACTTGCCTGATCTGCCAGCAAGGTAATTGCGCCCTGGTAAAGAAACAGTGGGAAAATGGAAAACACCACACCAATACCCAGCGTGGCTGTTAAAGCGACCGAGGCGATGCCATCGAGTGCTGCTTTAGCATAGAGAATTGTCGGCGTTTCCCCAACTCCGTCTTGCAGCGCACCCATGATAGCCATAGCTCCGACACAATAGAGTAGGCTGGCAGTGATAAAACCCTCAACAACACTGCCATGGGAACTGAATCTTTGTTGAAGGCGCTCGGCCATCGTTCTAAGGTGTTTTTCTATACCAATCAATTCGCCACCAATGCCCCCGATAATCAGACTGGCGATGATGATCATGATATGCTCGGCCTGCAATGCCAGTTGTATGCCGATGAGCAGAACAGCAAGGCCAAGACCTGACATTATGGTGCGACGAAGCTGAGTCGATAAATGCTGCCCAACAAAATAGCCGATGCTACAACCCACAGCAATTGCAGCTACATTAATAATAGTACCCTGGAGGAACATGTTTATACTCTCGTGTCCTTTTACAGCACTTTTTTACGCAGCTGCTTAACCTTGCCACGCCTGGTTTTCTGATCCATGCGCTTCTGTTTGGCGCTTTTGCTGGGCCTGGTCTGCTTGCGTTTTTTGCGAGTCTTAGCGGCACTGCGGATCATGTTGGCAAGACGAACCAGAGCATCCTCTTTATTTCGTTCATATGTTCGGAAATTTTGGGCTTTGATGATCACCACGCCGTCATTGGAAATGCGCTTGTCCGGCAATGCCAATAAGCTCTTTTTGACAGGCTCTGGTAGGCTCGACTCAATAATATCAAAGCGCAGCTGTACAGCTGAAGAGACCTTGTTGACATTTTGGCCACCAGCACCCTGGGCCCTGATCTGAGAGAAGGAAAGCTCTTTCTCAGTTATTTTTAAAGATGTACTTATTTGCCACATATGAAAAAAACGTAATTGTAAAGCTCATTCAGCCTAGCTGCTGTGGAATTAGCAAAAACAATGTAGTTGATAATTACAGCTTGATTGAGCTGGTTTTCTAAACTCAGAATACAGATGTACTGCTATTTGTTTATAATAGATATTCAGCGTGCCTGGCACCTTAGCGTCTTTTTTCTAAGAGAACAATCTCGAAGTGATAAATGTGCTAAAGATTCTGGGGTGTATGACCGATGTACTTGAACGAGATAAAGTGTTGAGGCGTAATTTGTGCAGTTACCAATTGTCCGGCAATAGGCCGGCTCAGTTAAAGATTGCAGCAAGTTTTGCTTGACTGCAGCGAAGAATAGTTTAAAAGGTGTTACGCCATAGATTGTTTAGGAAGGGACGCGTATTCTGAGAGACTGCCATCTGCAGCTTAAGATCAGATACACTGTCCCTAACAGGCCACTCTATTGAAAAAGGAAAAAATCGACATGTTAGCAAGACTCAGGGGAATTTGGATTGTGCTCTTTGCAGTTGCATTTCTTTTTACCGGTTGTGAAAATCAACAATCACAACAAGCGCAAAGCGATGCTCAGCAGATAATGACGGATCTCAACAAACCGTTGGCGGCCAAGGACAGAAAAAGAGTATTGATCTTGAGTAGCTATCACGCGGAGTATGTTTGGGATGAAGACGTTAAAAAAGGCATCTTGCGTGGTCTGGCCGAGGAACGATTCACACCCGAGAAAAATATTATTATTGAATATTTTTATATGGATACAAAGAGAAAGACTGGCGAGCAATGGAAGAGGGAGATCGCTCAGCAGGCCATGGAAAAAATAAACTCTTGGCAGCCGGACGTCGTTATTGCCACCGATGACAATGCTCAAAAATATGTAGTTGCGGAGATGAAAGATTCTGGAGTCAATTTTGTCTTCCTTGGTGTTAATGCTGATCCCATGGCCTATAACTATATCAATAGCCCGGAAGATCCGGGGGGGACGATTACCGGTTCAATTGAACGGGCTCGCTTTGAGCAGTCCATGCGTCTGTTGAAGCAACTGCAACCAGATATCAAGAAAGTCGCCATTATCTCTGATGATAGTCCCACCGGCAAATCAGTTGTGGAGCGTATTCTGCAAGCTGCTAACAATATGGAAATTGAGGTTGTTTCAAGTAGAAGAATCAGTCGTTTCAGTGACTGGAAAAATTATGTAAGGAGTGTTCAGGATTATGCTGATGCATTGCTGGTCGTCCTATATTTTACCCTGAAGGATGAACAGGGCAATTCGGTGAGTGGTGATGAAGTCCTGAATTGGACCATCAATAACAGTAAACTTCCCGATGTCGGCTTCTGGTCCTGGGCGGTTGGAGGCGGCCTGTTGTGCAGCGAGGCTATTTCAGGCTACCAGCAGGGATTCTATGCCGCCACGGTAGCCTCCTATGTGCTCATGGGCCAGAAACCAGGCGACTTCCCCGTGGACAAACCGCAACGAGGTGAGATTTGTATTAACATGGCGCGAGCTGAGATGCTGGGTTTGGATGTGCCGGCCGATATTAAACGTACTGCTACCGTCTATTCTAAAATAGGCTCTGCTCCATCCCAATAATGAGGGTGACGATATAGGCAATGATTATGCGTCTCCAGCCGCGAGGCGCAAAAAAATACTGGGTTTGCCTCCTTCTTTTAAACGGAACGCAGGCAGCGTGAAACCAAGGAGATAATTTATGGCTGTTTTAGGATCATATCTGGTTGTGAAATGTGAGCAGTGCGGCAAAAAGTATGGCACCTCACCGGAGAAATTGAAAAAGAAGGAAGTCACCTTTCCCTGTAAAGAGTGCGGTAACACTGTTACGGCGATACGCCCGGACGAAACCACGGAAAAAGTGGACAGCGCTCAAGTCAGCTCCATGCCGGACCGAGATGAGAACGCAACAAAAAGCACTCTTCCTGGAATGGGCTTGACCACAAAATTCCTGTTATTTACCATTCTCCCGCTGATTCTTATTTCGGTCGCTGTTGTATTTATCGCTGATAATAGAATGAGAAATCTGCAGAGAGAAACAATTGATTCCAGTACCGAGGTTGTAAAGAATATTTCCGAAAGCCTTATTGCTCAAATTTCTGAGACAGTGGCGAGACAGACTCGGCAGTATCTGTTTAGTCATCCTGATCTCCGTAAAGAAGATTTTAATCGCGACATCTACTTTAAAAAAGTTGTCCTCCAGAAAATCGGTTTGACAGGTTCTACTTCTCTTTATGAAATTGCTGGTGACAAAGGTGCCTGGTTAACCTGGGCTGATGTAGATCCTGCCCTTGTTGGTGAAAATATGAAAGGTGTAACCGGTACATTAGGTGCGCATTTTAAACAATATTGGGATGTTGTGACTGCCGTAAAAGCCGGCGGAGTTTCAAGTGGAGTGTACAAGTGGCCGGATGCCAACGGTAATCTGCGCGATAAATTTGCAGTGAATACTCCGATTGAGGGTACTCCGTTTGTCATCTCCGCATCCATTTTCATGGATGAAATTACTGCACCTCTCCAGGTAATTGAAGCCGAGGGCTACCAGGTTGCAGAGCAGATTCGGATAACCTTGATGATCATTTTGGGTGGTGGACTGTTGCTCATTTTTATTCTCCTGCTGATTTATGGGCGTTCGCTTACCTCAAAAATCACCCGGCTGGCTGGGTGGGCCGATGCCATCAGTCTCGGTCGCCTGGATTCGGAGCCTGTTAAGGTTCGCTCCGGTGATGAAATAGGTGAACTGGCCGAAGCCATTACCCGCATGCAGGAAAGTATTAAACTCTCCATAGACCGTCTTTCCAGAAGACGCAGGTGATACCTTTCCTGGTTTAAAGGAAGAGAAAAGCAGAAAGGCCGTATGGTAAAGTACCATACGGCCTTATTTCATTTATTCGGATAGAGGTGATACTTCTCATCGAGCAGGCGTCCCCATTTCTTGTTGAAGGGGTGTACTTTATTAGTTCTCTCGCTACCCTGATAAAGCGGATACCCCTGATTAGCCCAGGCAAATATTGAGCCTCGCAGGTTGGCAACATTTTGAAATCCCCTCTCTTGCAGATCTTGGGCAAAACGAGCGGAGCGATAGCCTACTGAACAGTATACGACTATCCTGGTTTGCTCATCCGTATGCACTTTCTCTGGTGATTCGATATTCCGTGCACCCTGTATCTGACTGATTGCGAACTCATCAGCTTCTCGTACATCGATAAGCAGTATCTTCTCTTCAGCCATTATTCTGGATAGCTCATCAATCTCAACATGTTTTACCAGTGGAAAATCTTCCTGAATCTGATTTTCAATACTCTCCCAGGTAGGCGTAAAAAAAGAAAAACCGCTGAGTAACAGCAAGATTATCACAATGAGGCTACGCGATAAATAGATTTGCATTCTTTCCATAGTCCAGTACCATTAATATTTTTGAGCACTTTTGCTTGATACCTAAAAGAATATAAACATTTGAGGGTATAGTGCGAATTCCTGGCGGCTGAATTTGCACCCATCTGGTCGTTCTATGAAAAACAAGATGAGTTTAAGCGTATTCTAGTATTATTGAAAATTAAGAAGAAAAACTCAAAGCGATCATGGTTGTACTTTGCAGAGCGGAGGTCTTCAGCAAAACCCTGATTTACTTTTCTTTGTTTGGGGATGTCGGCGGTCGATAATCGTCGAAGTGAACATGCTCAGTGGAGAGTTCAAATTGCCCTGTTCCAGTGGGATCAACTCCGCTTATTTCACCAGCAAGCCATATTTTTGTACCCCTTGCAAGGTTGCGTATTTCAGGATACTGACTCGTGTCAATCCGGGTCTGAATTAATGCTCCGAATCCATCTTTGTTGGCATCAAAGACAACCTCGGCCATATTGTTTTCCACTTTGTTGATGGAAAAAAAGTATGCTGGCCACATTACTTTAAGGCCCGGTAATTCCTTGGTCTCTTTGCTGAATTCCTGATAGCTCAGGTTTTCAAGCTTGGAAAGTATTTCTTCCGGTCCGGGTTGTAGATAAAATGTTGAACTGTTGAACGATTTTTCGGTTGTATCCGATTGTTTATCACTATTTTGTCGATCAGCGGGGAGAGTAAAAACCGCTCTATCTTCAATTATGTGGGCAGCTTTATCCAATTGCTGATCCCGAAAAAAAACGCTCCATATCAATCCCATAAGACCAAGAATACCAAAGACACCAAGAGTGATAAGCCAGTCTCTGTTCTTTTTAAACCATTCTTTTATCATTAGTAATGAATGCAGATTGTTTATCTGTTAGCTGATAATCTTAAACTGTTCAAAATAAATAGCTTGAGTATTCTCATTCTGGCCATAAGGGAGTTAGGTTCCGAGACGAGAGATTACATTTTTCACATTAATTCAGAATATATACCTGCTCACATTTATGCAAGAGGAAATGAAGCGACTTACGGGCTTTTGTGGTAAGCGGGCCAGCTTGGTTCAATTGCAGCACGATATAGGAAAATGAGGGCATGATATGACAATCTCAGATGAGCTAGGTTGTTCCGGATCTTGGTAAGATTTAGAAAATCAAATGAAATGCGGATCAGTCATTTTTACCATGGCAAACCCGCCTTGGATATTGCGTGTCTTGGTTATGCCCACCGAAGCGAGTAGAACTTGTGCCTCATACGAGCGTGGTCCGGTATCGCAAATGAGATACAATAACTCATCCTTGGGGATTTCCTGAAGGCGATGACGTAATTGATCTTGAGGTATATTCAGCCACCTTGACCCATATTTGTTTATAAAGGGCGATGCCTCCTTTGTTGCTCGGGTGTCAAGCACTTTTGGCGTACCTCTTTGAAAATGTTCGATGAAATCGTAGACATCTACAGGAGAATTGAGTCCTGCCAGGATATTGTCCAGAGTGTTGCCCACATTGTTTACAGCATCCATGGCGGAGGCGTAGGGGGGTGCGTATCCTGCTTCCATGTTACAGATGTCATCGACGGTAACACCGTGTTTTAAAAGTACTGCCACCGCGTCTACCCGAGCTTTAACCGCATCCCCATGTTTACCCGCAGCCTCAATCCCTAATATTTTCCTGGTCTTCCTCTCGGCAATAAGAGAGATATAGAGCAGTTCCGATTGAGGATAGAAATGTGCATGGTCCGCCTGCGAGATAACCGCATAGACCGGATCAAAGCCGGTTTCTTTGGCCTGGCGGAAAGTAAGTCCTGCTTTGGCTACACCAAGATCAAAAACCTTGATGCAAAACGTCCCCACTGTTCCATCAAAGTGGCTGCTACCTCCATTGATATTAGTGGCGATAATCCTTCCCTGGCGATTGGCCAGCGATCCCAGGGCCATTAGCATATTCTCACCACTGATGAGGTTGCGCAGTTCCACGCAGTCACCGCCGGCATAGATGTTGGGGTCACTTGTTCGCATTCTTCTGTCCACCAGGATACCGCCTGAATTGCCAATGGCCAGGCCCGCTTCTTTGGCCAACTCGGTATTTGGACGCACTCCGGTAGCCAGAATAACGATATCTGTGGGAATGGAGGTCTTTGCTGTTTCGACAACGGTAGTTCCAGTTTTTGCATCGGTGAAAATACGGGATACCCGATCATCGACCATGACCCGCACACCTTTTTCTTCCAAATGGGTTTTTACTGCTCGGGCAATACATTTCCCCAGCAGGGTAGGAAGGACTTGATCCTCCATTTCTATGAGGTGTGTTTCGATACCCCAGAGATCAGTCATAGCTTCGCAGATTTCCAAGCCAATGGCTCCACCGCCCACAACCACGGCCCTGCCAACTTTGCCCTTGGTCATCAAAGTTTTGATTTGTTCGGCCTCATGGAGGCTTTTGAGTAAAAATACATTTTCCAGATCGCTTCCGGGAAAGGGTGGTCGCATCGGTGTAGCTCCGGTGGCCAGAACCAGTTTGTCGTATTGAAGCTGCTCTTCTTGGGTAGAGTTGAGGTCATTAATTGTGATGGTTTTTTCTGCTCGATTTATGGAAGTCGCTTCCACCTGCGTTCTTACTTTAACACCTTTGCAATGCTTAAAAAAATACTGGTCACGTCGGATATGGGCGCTGGTGGAGTAGAGGTCTTCAAGATCGTTTATATCTCCACCCAGATAGTAAGGAATGCCGCAGCCACCGTAGGAGATAAGATCATCTCTATCCACCAGGGTTATTTCGGCTTCCGGATCCAAACGTTTGAGACGGCAGGCAACTTTTGGTCCAAGAGCTACTGCCCCGATGATAACAACTTGCTTAGGCATTGGTGACCTCCTGCTTCTTAGCTCTATCTAGTGGGTACCCGCGATAAAATGCGTACTTTTTCATTGATGTCCCATACCGTCGATGGAACACATCATATCTTCGTACTCCTACAGAGTGGTGTGCATTTGCACGTTATCCTAGTTTCTTTTTACCGCAATTCGGTAAATTGTCAATGGGCTTTTTGTAAAGGAAGCGGTAGGAGAGATTACTTTGTACTATGAGGTGGTGCTCTGCCCGGCAGCGGAACGACCTGCCAGCCAACCCGTGGAAAAGGCAGCCTGCAGGTTGTATCCCCCCGTTTCACCATTGATGTCTAAAAGTTCACCGGTCAAATAGAGGCCAGCCACTTTCTTAGATTCCATGCTCTGTGGATCAATCTCATTGACATCGACCCCGCCAGCGGTAATGATCGCTTCGCTCAACGGCCGATAGCCGGTGATGGTAAGGCGAAAATCCTTGAGCCAGGAGCGTAGTCTGACTCGCTCCCTAGTAGTTATGGTCCCAGCCAGTTTCGCACCGTCAAGATTGCAGCAGGAAAGAGCAGTGGAACTCAACTGTTTCGGGAGAAGACCGCGCAACACCGAATGAAGAGGTTCTTTGTTTCGTTGTTGAAAATCGCGGAGAAGGCGACGGTCGAGCTTGGC
>JASJDT010000217.1 GCA_030065655.1 Desulfocapsaceae bacterium
CGCCTTACTGAAAGGTCAGGAAATAGAGAAAAGATAACAGGTTGACAATGCTTTTTAATACAATCCTTGATGTCATCGGTAACACCCCGCTCGTGCGTATCAATCGCCTGGTCAACTCCAACGGACTCCAGGTGTATGGCAAGGTGGAATCTGCTAATCCAGGGGGCTCTGTGAAGGAGCGTATCTCCCTGTCCATGATTCAGGCGGGTGAGGCAAGTGGCGAGTTGACCAAAGATAAGATCGTCCTTGAGGCCACCAGTGGCAATACCGGTATTGGGCTGGCCATGGTATGTGCTGCCAAGGGTTACCGCTGCGTTCTGGTTATGCCGGAATCAGCCTCCATCGAACGGCGTAAGATTATGCAGGCCTATGGTGCCGAAATCCTGCTTACTCCGGCAAACAGGAGCACCGACGGAGCCATCGAGAAAACCTATGCCATGGCCAGGGAGTTTCCGGAGCGTTATTTTCTTACCGACCAATTCAACAATGAAGCCAACTGGCAAGCGCATTATCACCACACCGGGCCGGAAATCTGGCAACAGACCGGCGGCAAGGTCACCCATGTGGTGGCGACCTTAGGTACATCAGGCACGGTCATGGGCCTCTGTGCCTGGTTCAAGGAATACCAGCCACACGTCCGTATAATTGCGGTGGAACCTCATCTCGGCCATAAGATTCAGGGCCTCAAGAATATGAAGGAATCTTATAAGCCTGGAATTTTTAACAAAAAAGTCCCGGATGAGGTCGTCCCCATAGATGACGAGGATGCCTTCAACACGGCACGTAAACTGGCCTCGCACGAGGGCTTGCTGGTGGGCATGTCCAGTGGTGCGGCGATGTCGGCGGCACTTGATTATGCCAAAAAGCTGGACGAAGGGCTGATGGTTGTTATTCTGCCGGATGGTGGCGAACGCTACCTCAGCACTCCTTTGTTTTCCAGGGGTGAAAAGAGTGATGAAAAGAAATCTGCGTTGCGATTCTTCAATACCATCAGCAAGAAAAAAGAAGTTTTTATACCCCAGAAAGAAGGCGAGGTAACCATCTATTCCTGCGGGCCAACCGCCCATGAGCCTGCAGATCTGCTTCACTGTCGCCGCTTTGTGGTCACCGATCTGATCACCAGATATCTGGAGGCTAAGAGTGTTACAGTTCATTCCTACATGAACTTTACCGATCTCGATGACAATACCATTCAGGGTGCCGGAGAGGCTGGAGAGCCGCTAAAGGAGTTTACCGAAAAGTATATCCAGGGGTTCATGGACGATATCGAGACCCTCGGGGTCAAACATGCCGGCGGCTATCCCCGGGCCTCCGAGCACGTCGACGATATGATCGAAATGTCCAGGGAACTTATCCAGAAGGGGTATGCCTACGAGAAGCATGGCTCAATCTATTTCGATATTTCCAAATTTGATCGTTATGGCCGCCTTTCAGGCATTGACCTGAGTAAAATCCAGGTAGGCAAGACCGTCGATCTCGACGATTATGAAAAGGATAATCCCCGCGATTTCACTCTGCTTAAACGCTCCACCTTGGCAGAGCTGAAAAAAGGCATTTTCTTCGAAACCGAGTGGGGCAATGTCCGGCCGAGCTGGCATGTAGAGTGCTCCGCCATGGCCACCAGGCATCTCGGAGCAACTCTCGATATTCACACTTCGAGCAGGAATCTGATGTTTCCTCATCACGAAAACGAGATTGCCATTGCCGAGGCGCTTTCCGGCAAGCCCCTGGCCAAGTACTGGCTGCATTCGGAGCTTCTGCTGGTGGATGGCAAGAAAATGTCAAAGGAGACGGGCAACCTGGTGACGCTCAAGGATCTGCTGCTCCAGGGCTTCACCGGCAGGGAAGTGCGTTTTATGTTGCTCACCGTCCATTATCGCAAGCCCATCAACTTTTCTCTGCGCAGATTGAAAAACGTGCGCACCGCTCTGCGGCGGCTGGATGAATTTACCTGTAAACTGAACTGCCTGCCGCCTGGTAGGCCGCATCCTGAAGTAACGGCCTTCGTCTCAGCCATGGAAGAGCAGTTCTTTCAGGCCATGGATGATGATCTCAACGTCTCCAAGGCAATGGCAGCAATCTACCGGTTCATCAAGAAAGTAAATCCCATTCTCCAGATCAACCATCTCGATCGTGATCAGAAAAATTATATCCTTGAGAGCCTCAGGAAAATGGATGCTATCCTGCAGGTTTTCAGGCTGCAGGGCTGTCCGCTCGGCCCCGAGGTTGACGCCCTTATAAAATGTCGGGAAAAGGCCCGTCAGGAAAAAGACTGGCAGACTGCTGATGCCGCCCGGGCAGAGCTTGAACGCCAGGGAATTGCGGTAATTGATACCGAGTCCGGACCCGTTTGGAAAAGGGTCAAGGAAACGGAGTAATAGCGGAAGAATGCAGTTGCTTTTTGGAATGTTTTGGTTATTATGACGACCGGCATAAGTAAGCTTACACCACTATCATTCTACCTTCTGCGCCAGTAGCTCAGCTGGATAGAGCAACGGCCTTCTAAGCCGTAGGTCTCAGGTTCGAATCCTGACTGGCGTGCCAATAATCGAGGGGCTTGCAAGATTTCATTTGCAAGCCCTTTTCTTGTTAGAAATTGTTAAGTCACCTCAACTTTTATACCGCCGGTAATCTGTTGCAGATAATCGGGGCTTAAAGGCACGCCTGTGGCATCGGTGCCGGCCGCCGGATAAATAGTGTCATACTCATCAAGTGAATGGTCGAGTAGAATAGTTACCTGAGTGTCATCCAGACCGAATGGGCAAACCCCGCCTGGCAAAAATCCGGTTGCATCCTCTGTTTCCCCAGCATTGGCCATGCGATGCTTGGCGCCGGTGGCACGTTTGAGCGCACCGCTATTTATTTTTTTATCACCTGCTGCCACCACCAGGCGGTACCCACCATCTTTACCTTTGAACAAGATAGATTTGGCAATTTGGCCGACCGGAACACCGATCCGCTGAGCTGCCAGTTCAGCTGTTGGCGTGGATCCTGGCTCAAACTCCAGCGCAGATAGTTTATGTTTTTCAAGAAATGCTTGTACTTTTTTAGGAATATTGCTCATTTTTTTATCTGGAAATAGTAGTAATCGTTAGAGGTTATTTTAAGGCAGTTCAGCATTACCAGAATGAGACAAAGAGGGCAAGTCCAGGAAAGAAAAATTGGCAATTGCAGATATGCTTCCATCTTACTGAACTATCTTAGAAGGTACGGTAAAAACTCATTGCTGGTTCCTTGCTTAGTTCATGGAGTCAAGCGAACTTACAACTCCTGGTAGAGCGGTGAGATGGCACTTGGCGAATCTATTTCAAGCAAAAAATGTTAGGCTATTTATCTGAAAAAGAGTTAAAAACAATGGATGAGTTAGGTTATTAAAAACGAAATTGAAAGATTGTTTGAAGAGTTCAGTGAATGATAAACAGAAAAACAGAATAACCACTTAATTTTAAAAAAAGCATTTATAGTTCAGACGTTTAAACGTTCGATCACAGAAATCGCCAACGATTATCTGATTCGAGACACGATTCAAGCTCATCAAAATTTTCCGCTCGACTGTGCCCTGTTAAGTGAAAACCGGAGTTTTATCAATGATGGAATGGAAGCTACCCAAAACCTATGTTTTTAATGGACGAACTGTACGTTATGGGATAAGTGGCAACGGCCCTCCGGTGGTCATAGTTCACGGCACACCATGGTCTTCATTCAACTTACGCCATCTTATTGAACCGTTATCGAAATACTTCACCGTATATTATTATGACCTTATTGGTTACGGTCAGTCGGATAAATCACCTGGCGATGTTTCACTGGGCATTCAAAACAAGTTATTGGATCAACTTTTAGATCATTGGGGGCTTAAGAGTCCTTTTGTTATTGGTCATGACTTTGGAGGTACAACTGTTCTTCGAACACATCTCATCAGTGGACGTGATTTCGACAAAATTGTACTTATCGATCCTGTGGCGATTTCTCCCTGGGGCTCGCCTTTCTTCCAACATGTTAATGCGCACGAGGCCGCTTTTGCAGGAGTTCCAGACTATATCCATGAGGCAATAGTTCGTGCTTACATAAAAACCGCCGCCTTTAAACCTATAGATGACGCTACACTTGACATGATTGTCCGTCCGTGGACAGTGGCAGGCGGCAAGGCGGCTTTTTACCGACAAATTTCGCAGGCAAATTCAAGTTATACGGACGAGGTGCAACCTTTGTACAGCAAGATTTCCAGGCCTGTCTTGATCCTTTGGGGACGTGAGGATACATGGATACCAATAGAAAAAGGTGAGGTTTTACACAACATGATACCGGACTCACTATTTCATGTCATTCCTGATGCAGGTCATTTAGTGATTGAAGAGCAGCCTAATCAGCTTATTAAAAAGATCCGACCTTTTCTTCAGAATGAGCCTATCAAATAACAAATATAATTCAGCAGACACCAAAAAACCGCGGGGCTGATCAGCAGCTTTTAGCACGCAAGAGTACCCATATGAGAAAGAAGAGATATCTCGTCATCCAAGACTATTCGAGTGAATATCCGAACCCTATTACCTTCGCGAAAGGTGCTTCTCTCGTCGTCGGCAAGAAGTATGAAGGACCGGAAGATTGGAATGATTGGTTTTTCTGCAGTACGCCAGGGCAGGATAGTGGCTGGGTTCCAGCTCAGATCATCGAAATCATCAACGGCAACATTGCCCGTGCTCGTGAAGACTACACGGCAAGAGAGTTGAATGTACAAAAAGGAGATCTGCTTCTCGGTTTGAAAACTCTGAACGGCTGGGTCTGGTGTGAGAACCCTGCCAGTTCGGAATCCGGATGGGTTCCAATTGTAAACCTTCAGGAGATAAATCAATGACCTCTGTCCTGCCGTAGTGCTCTTTATCACCTGTAACTAGGATGGCATTGGTCGTCGAATCAGAAGAGGAAAGATAATGAAGAAACGAATTTTGCTCACAATACTGCTTCTCTTAACATTTGTGGTAGGTGCGACAGGCCAAACCATAAACGAATTACCTCTTTATGGTGGTGTAGAAAAAACCGAATCTCAAAAAAAAGCAGATAAGAAATTTGTGAATGCAGTCATAAAATCAATGGGGTCTGGCGAAAAAGCAGCCAGACACTTTGTAAAAAGAGGATGGGAAGCTTTATCGAAAGGTGATTCTAAAACTGCAATAAAAAGATTTAATCAGGCTTGGCTAGTATTCCCTGAAAATGGCAAAATATATTGGGGGCTTGCACTAACTCAAGCTCAGCAAGGGGAGTTCAATCTGGCAATTGATCTTTACGAAGAAGCTGATCAATTATTATCAGACAATGCAAGATTTCTAGCCGATTATGGATATACAATTATTGGCTATGCTGATGATTTGAAAAACAATAATATGGAGTACATCGACATATTAGATGAAGGTATTGATAAATTGAACACCGCTAGAGATTTAGAGCCAAAATTAAGCCCCGTCTATTTCTATTTGGCTGTAGCAGAATTCAACAGAGAAAATTATAAGGAAGCTTGGGAAAATGTTTATTTAGCTGAAAAACTTGGAAATAAT
>JASJDT010000218.1 GCA_030065655.1 Desulfocapsaceae bacterium
CGCCAATTAAAGTGGTACGTGAGCTGGGTTTAAAACGTCGTGAGACAGTTTGGTCCTTATCTGTTGCGGGCGCAGGATATTTGAGGAGATCTTTCCCTAGTACGAGAGGACCGGGATGGACGAACCTATGGTCGACCAGTTGTTCCGCCAGGGGCATTGCTGGGTAGCTACGTTCGGCAGGGATAACCGCTGAAAGCATCTAAGCGGGAAGCCCACTCCAAGATAAGATATCCCATGGCTTAGCAGCCATCTGAAGGCTCGTGGTAGACCACCACGTTGATAGGTCGGGTGTGGAAGTGCAGTAATGCATGGAGCTTACCGATACTAATACGCCGTGCGGCTTATCCATATTTTTTGATTAGACGCACTACTTATTCTCTACTATTCGATTGTCACTATTTATGAACACTTCAGTATCTTCATTCTGATACGAACGGTTCAGCAGCGCTCCAGATTTACTCAGGCAGACCGGTTGGCTATATCGGTTACTATGCCGAGCGGGCTGACCGGGGAAAGATGGAGTGCTGATGAATTGTTCGCCGAGTTTTTCGGTGGTCATAGCGAAGAGGTTCCACCCGTACCCATTCCGAACACGGAAGTTAAGCTCTTCAGCGCCGATGGTACTGCATGGGAGACTATGTGGGAGAGTAGGTCGCCGCCGAAATTTATTGTAAGCAAAGCCCCGAAGGGATAATTTCCTTTCGGGGTTTTTTGTTTTCTCTCTTCTCCACCATAGCGAAGAGGTTCCACCCATAACCATTACGAGCACGGAAGTTATCGCCAATATTTTTAGCCTGCGGTAAGCTGATATGACTTGCTATTCTGCGTCGCTTGCGAGAATGGCATAATCTACTATGGCCACTCTCACGTCTCCTTGACTAGCAAGCCATCTCAACTCCAAAAATATCGACGAACGCTCTTCAGCGCCGATGGTACTGCACGGGAAACTATGTGGGAGAGTAGGTCGCCGCCGAATCTATCTAATCAAGGCTCAATCGCTTCACGCGGTTGAGCCTTTTTTGTTGCCCTTCCCCTACTCCGCCTAGACTTGCTGGTAAGTTTGTCAGCAATGGACTTTGCAATTGGTAAAGGATTAATGCTTAGTCTATAGCTCTTAAGGCATAAAAAAACACCCGGCAAGGTAGACATTACCGGGTGTTTTTGGTCATACGACTTGATTAAAAAAGATATTTAATCAAAAGGCGTGAGCTCCACTCTTCGGTTGAAAGCTCTGCCGATATCAGTATCGTTTGTATAGGCAGGTCTTGATTCACCATACCCGACAAATCGGAGTCTTTCAGGAGAAATGGCAAGCTCTTCTATCAAGTAGTCATAAACCACTTTTGCCCTACGCTCTGAAAGTCCTTGGTTGTATGCTTCAGTTCCCCTACTATCAGTGTGTCCTTCAACCCTAACTTTCAAATTCGGGTTATCATCAAAAACATTCTTAACAGTATCGAGATTTGAAGCATAGCCTTCTTTTAATTCAGCTTGGTTAAAATCAAAGAGCACATTATTCGGCAGTGCCCAGCATCCTCTTTCATCCACTTTTGCGCCTCTTGGAGTATCTGGACAGACATCAACATTATCCATGACACCGTCACCATCGCTATCTCCGATAACTGGTTTAGGTGCCGGCTTTGGTTTTGGCTTGGCTGCAACCGGTTTCTTTTTCATGGGCAGGCTGTATGCCCCAAGAATATTCTCCCACTCTTCTGCACCATAGGCCACCCGGGTTGATCCAAACTTTACATTATCACCAGCAATCCTGGCATAAGAAGGAATATTAAGTTCATTTTGGACGTACTGCTCGTTGAGTTCGAGACCGTAAGCAGTGAATATATCATGATATTCAGTTGGGATATACGCCATTGGTATTTTATTGAATACCGGTTTGCCATTAGCGGCGATAGCGTAGGAGCTAGGCAAATCAGCTGCTACAGCTTTATTCATATCCAGATTTAATCCATAAGCTTCCATTATTTTGTTAAATGTAACAGAGGAATACGCAGTTGATTGTCTGTAGAAAAATGGGGAACCTCCTTTGGGAAATTCAATAGCGTGAGCATATGTTCCCAGAAATAAAGCTAGGAAAGTAACAAAAGCAATTTTTCTTAACATAACTTGGCTCCTTATTTTTGGATTATCGCCTAACCTAAATAGCCTGCCACATGTTACAGACTAAAATGGTGTTTTTTAAAATGAAAAATGTTGCACAACCAACGTATATAAAAACAGAAATTTCCCCTTTCGATCTGTTGACCACTATAGACATCACATTTATCAAAGTCAAACTACCCAGGATAATTTATCAATATCCACATATTGCTCCAACCATTTGTGAATTATAGCCAACGATAATTTGGTGAGCTTCTCAGGTGCCAGATGATAGAGGGTGCTGTTTTTTCTTATGGGGATGTACGGAATACTGCATCAGCGGGTTATCACATCAAGGATTGTTCGTTCTGTAAATTGAATAGAAACGAGACACATATCATGTTCATTTTTTCCACTAATGGTGCTGGAATGCTAACAAAGAAAATAGCGATTGCAGAAATAGTACAACCGAAAGAACTGGAAGTTGGTTTTTTGAGGTATTCAACAGATAAATCTCTTTTTGAACTATATTTTTCTCAAAAAATTATTTTTAGGGTTCCTGGATATAGAGTTGCATCTCATCTCGAACTGCCCGGCAGCTTTTGGCGATACAATCGCCGTAAAAGCTCAGCTCTGATGTGTTAGTTTGGTTCTTGATATTCTTTTCAATGTCCTCTATTACCTCTTTGACATCTGCCGCTCCTACATTTGCAGCAGCCCCTTTCATTTTATGAATCTGTTTTTTGAAAGCGTCCACATCCGTTGCCTGGACGGTCTTATGCATATCATCAAGCTGTTGAGCCAGATCTTTGACAAATTCTCCTATAATTGTTTTTGCCAATGCTTTATCGTTAAGTACTCTTCTTTCCAGTTCTTCTATCTGAAATATAGAGTTTTTTCGGTTTATTTTTTCCTCTTTATTATCCATAGTGACGGTCTCTTCTCCAAAATGTTGAGAAGATATGGGAATATATTTTTCAAGAGTGGCAATCAAAGACTCCGGCGAAACAGGCTTGGCAATATAATCGTTCATTCCGGCAGATAAACAAATATCCCTGTCCTTTGCCAGAGCGTGGGCCGTAAGGGCAATTATGGGTATTTCATGATCAAGCACTGAGGAGTATTTTTTTCGTATTCTTCTGGTTGCTTCAAGCCCGTCAACCTCAGGCATCTGTACATCCATGAGTACTAAATTATAGTGGGTATGCTTGAGCGCCTCAAGTGCTTCCACGCCATTGGCAACAACATCTACATTGATGAATCCAATACTCCGGAGCATTCCGGTAATAACCTGTTGATTTATGCTATTATCCTCAGCAAGCAGTAAATGAGCTTTTTTGAGCTTTTCCTTGTATATTGTTCGTACTCCATCACTTCTCCTGGAATAGGACTCACCAAGCAGAAGTTTTTCCATACACCCATTGAGATCGGCAAAACGTATCGGTTTTGCCAAAAATGCCGAAAATCTAAGGCCAATGAGTCCTTTGACCTTGTCCCTATAAGCAGATCTATGCAGTAAAACCATTTTAACATCGGGAATAACCTGATCTGCAAAAATCGACTCACCAAAAAAGATGCCATTTTTTTCTGGTAGATTCATATTAATAAAAACGAAATCAATTGGTTTTCCGCTTCTTGCAAATCTCTGAAGTACAACGACCGCTTCAGCACCGCTAGAAACTTCTGTAACGCCACATCCCCAATGTTCAAGATATGCGCGGAGCTGATTACGAACACTGTTATTTTGGTCAACCAGTAGGCTCTGGCTTCCCTTGAGATCATCCTGCCATTTTGTTTCCGCTGCGTAGGTTACCTGAGGGGCAAATTGTGCCGTAAAATAAAATTTGGAACCTTGGTTTTCCCTGGACTCGAACCCGATTTCGCCGTTCATGAGGGAGCAGAGCTCCTTAGAAATTGTCAAACCCAAACCGGTGCCACCAAATTTTCTGGTTATTGAGCTGTCGGCCTGAGTAAAACTGTCAAAGAGCTCAAGTTCTTGATCCTGTGGTATACCAATACCTGTATCAGTCACAGTAAAAAGCAATGTCACACTCTCATCGTTTTGGCTTTTGAGAGCTACAGTGATGACAACCTCACCACTTTCGGTAAACTTGATAGCGTTACCGGTAAGATTGAGCAGTATTTGCCTAAGTCTTCCTGGATCACCAATTAGCAAAGCAGGTACTTCCGGCTCAGCATAGCAGACAAACTCCAATTCTTTGTGTTCCGCTCTGAGATAGGTCATATCAATAAAATCATCGAGGAGTTCCAGAAGATTGAATTCGACCATATCAAGCTTCATCTTGCCCGCTTCAATTTTTGAAAAATCGAGAATATCGTTAATGATACGTAGCAATGACTCACTACTGGTACGCAGAGTTTGGACATAGTGGAACTGTGTTTCGCTAAGTTCTGTATCAAGAAGAAGAGTCGTCAGACCAATAACCCCGTTCATTGGGGTACGAATTTCGTGGCTCATATTTGCCAAAAAATCACTTTTCGCCTTATTTGCCTGCTCAGCCATCTCTTTGGCAATAAGTAGTTCCTTGGTTCGCTCGTTCACCAGTTCTTCAAGATTTTCCCTATGCTTATCTATTTCCTGGCGATGGCGTAACAAGTTGAGAGACATATCATTGAACGCGGTGGCAATATCACCCACTTCGTCGCGGGATGGTACATACACATGTTCGCCAAGCGCTCCTTGTTCAACTCTTCCCATCGCGAGTCTGATGATGTTAAGAGGTTTCATTAGAGAGAAATGGAGGAAAATATTGAGAAGAATTGCCATAAGAGCTATGGAAATTAACAACATGACAACAAAGAGAAAAAAGATCCGGCTCTTTTCTGCCTGTATTCCCTCCATGTCATAATACATGGTTAGGTATCCTATTCGATCTCCGATCGCTTTTATATCATTGATGTAGAGGGAAAAAGGAATGTCGCCTATGGTGATTTGGCGAAAGAGATGGGAATTTACTCCTGTCAACTCGGTCTCCGGTCGTACAAAGTGATAAAAATCATTACCGGAGCAGAGAAGCATTGCACCCAAACGGTCATAGAGACATGTTCTCTCAATCTCTGGAACTATTTCTTTAATCTCATTTAAAGTGGCTTGCAAAGCCTTATCCTGCTGAGCAAAAAGACCATTAGCCAGATTATTATGCTTTTCCCCAAAGACTGTATCAAGCAACAACTCAATTTTGCCTACTTGTTCGGCATATCTTCTGTTCTCCAAAGGACTAACCAGGGAGAGAAACAGCAGTACTACCAGTATGGCCGTGAACAGTAGAACGGCATTTATTTTAAATGACATTCTCTCTTTTCTCATATATGACGGGTTCGGTATGCGGTATTCAGTCTGCAAGATTTATTTGAATGATGTCATTAACATGAAATTCTTTCTATGCATATGAGCTGCTGCCTTCTACGGTTGGACCGCTTCTACATAGATTGGTAAACCGTCTTTGAATTGAATTATTATTACTTCCTTTTCTTTTGGGTCGCCATGTTCATCAAAGGATATTACACCGGTTGCCCCCTCAAAAGATTCAGTTTTTTGCAGGGACTCTCTTATCGTAGATCTTTGAAAACACTGACATTGTGATACGGCATCATACAGGAGCATGACCGCATCGTAGGCCAAAGGAGAATTATAGTTGGTAATAGGGCTTTGATAATAGCTATTGTAGAGGTCTTTAAGCTTTCTACTCTCAGAATTAGGAACCATCGGGTGCCAGGCTGCCGTTTGATAGCTACCATTGATAGCTTCGGCGGCGAATTCACCGATTTCTTCCCAACCGTCCGCCCCCAGAAATGTGGCGCTAATACCTGATTTTCTAGCCTGTTTGATAAAAAGACCACTATCTCTTGTGTAACCAGGTACATAGATTACATCAATGACGAGCGGCCGTATTTGAGATATTATATCAGAAAAATCTGTGGCATCACCACGATACTGGATATCAGCAGCAATCTCTCCAGCCTGCTCGACAAAATTCTCCCGAAAATAGCTGGCAAGTGTCAAACTATATTTCTCATCAACATTGGAGAGTACCACAGCTCTTTTTGCTCCAAGAGTATGCCGAGCAAAACTAGCCATTGCTTTGCCTTGGAAAGAATCGACAAAGCAGGCCCGAAAGATATAGTCGCGGCCACGGGTAATCTCCGGGTTTGTAGATGCCGGAGATATCATGGGAATACCGTATTGCTGTAAGACAGGGGCCATGGCAAGAGAATGAGAACTCCAGTGTCCACCTATCACGGCAATTACGTTCATGCTCACAGCTTTTCTGGCGGCTTCAACTGACCCGATGGGGGTACTTTGGTTATCCAAAACAATCAACTCAACAGGGATTCCCAGCAGCCCACCATTTTCATTAATTGTATGTATGGCCAATTCAACCATCTTAACCATGGGAGCATTATGTTTTGCTGCAATTCCGGTGAGCGAAAAAATGGCAGCAACCCGCACATTATCTGCTGCGTTGACCAGGCCCGAGTTTACCGCACATGTGCTGATGACAATCACACAGCAGAGAACAAAACGCCTATAATCCATTCGCC
>JASJDT010000027.1 GCA_030065655.1 Desulfocapsaceae bacterium
TGTAGTAAATCCCGTCGGCTGGGTCGCCTATGGTGACAATGGCTTCTCCCTTTTTGCACCATTCCAGTTGAAAAGAGTTCTCCCACTCGGTATTCACCACCAGAGCATCGAACAAATCGCTATCGATTGCCCTGAGCAATTGCTTGGAAAGATGAAAAAGACGAAAGCCAAGAGAGTGACCTTTCTTCTCGTCCACCTTGATTCCGGTATATTTAAAATCCTTTTCTGGGTATGGATGCTCTCGGATATATTCAAGAATTCGATCTGTGGCCATGTCTCGTCTACCCATAAGCTTGGTAAATTTCTGCTGGGCGATGGTTAGCAATGTTCTGACTTTGGGAAAATCGGGCCGCTGACCGGTGAGGAGATTGCCGCAAAAAAGTTCCATTGCCTGATTCTTCAGATGGATGAATTCCAATAATTTTTCACGGTCAATATTCTCAGGATAGATACCGACTCCGGGTTGTATGATGGAAAAAAGGTTGAACGGACTGGTAAAATTTTTAGGGGTCACCTTGCCGATGGTGACTATATATTCTCTGTCCCTCTGTTGATTTCGAGCAACTTCCCGGTCCATAAGAATTGGAGTACCATAATATCCGCAAAGCTCTTCAAGTCGGCTGGCAACGGCAAAACTCGAGCCAAATTTATGTACCCTCTTTCCCAATCTAGCTTCGATAATATCGCCTAGAAACAACCCCATCCGAGTAGGAGGAATGACTGTACTATCTATTGCCCTGCTGCAATGAATCGAGGCCTGCAATGCCCGGGTGCAGAGTTCTTCAGTTGAACCAGCTTCTCTTTTCTCGAAAATGACCACCGCTCCATCCCCGGCGGAGGGATCAATAGTTACGGGCTGGAACTCGTCAACAAGCAAAAGTGACTGCAAGCGTTCATAATAGGCAGTGATAAAATCGCGAATTTCCTCTGGCTGCATGTGTTGGGTAAGCGTCGAGTACTCCACCATATCCGTCAGCAGAATCACTACTTCTTTTTGCGCTTTATCACTTTGCATATCAACCAAGATCTACAAATTCACTCTTTTATTTTACAACAATCACATAATCACAATGCCATAGTCGTCTCTACCCTGGTAACTCAGCGGAGAATAACTCATTAAAATACATATAAAAAGTAAAATCCACCTCTGTTGGCTGGATATTTGCGGTAATAGATCAACCCATGATTCTCTGGCTCAACCCTCCACATAAAATATAACAATCAGGAAAAGTCCCTTCGCTTTTGTCCGACCATTTCGGCAAGACCACTGTAACGCCTGGTTTTGCGGGCAACGGCAAGACGGAAAATTTCTTGCTCACAATGCATCCATACTTTCTTGCGGCCCCGGGTGATGGCTGTGTAGATAATTTCACGACAGAGTACCGGCGTATCTTTGTCTGGCAACAGCACTGCAACTTCATCAAATTCAGATCCCTGGCTCTTGTGAATGGTGATACTGTAGGCGGGAAGATGCTCTGGCAGACGATGAGGCAGGTATCCTCGCAGATTGCCGTCTTCTGACTCAAACCAGACTTTCAGAGTTGTTTCATCTCTGTCTGGCAAACAAATCCCAATATCACCATTGTAGAGGCCGAGGTTATAGTCGTTGCGGGTGATCATCACCGGCCTGCCTGGATACCAGGTACCTGTATGGCCATAATGTTTCTTGAGACGATGCTCGATGAGGAGGTTGATGTTTTCCACCCCTAGGTTTCCTTTTCGGGTGGCGCACAATACTCTGAAAGCGTTGAATTTTTTAAATACACCTGTGTATCCTGAGGGGTCAAGATGAGTAATGTGGTCAAAGAAAATTCTGTATTTTTGGAGAAGAAACTGTTCGACATCGATTTCCAGAAAACCCAGTTCAGCAGAGGCGGAATCACCTATTAGGTTCCAAGCCCGTTCTTCATCCCCAATCTTCACCGCATCGGCAAACTCCCTTATGGCTGTATTAAAGCGGTAACTCTGACTGAGCATTACTGTGTTATCTGGAAGACTTTCGGTCAGCTCGGCCAAAACTGCCCCGGACTCAACAGATGCCAACTGATCTTTATCGCCCAGCAAAACCAGACAAGACTTGGAATGCAGTGCATCGACTAATTTGCTCATCAAGGCAAGATCGACCATGGATGCCTCGTCGACAACAACAAGGTCCCATGGTAATGGGTTATTGCGGTCATGATAGAACCGTGGTGAGTTCCTGCGCACACCTAGCAATCTATGCAGGGTTTGAGACTTCTCTGGAAGTGCCTGGAGGACACTCTCGGGCAAAGCAATTTGACGCAGAGACTCCTGGACTGACTCGCCTAACCGTGCTGCGGCTTTACCGGTGGGAGCAGCAAGTGCAACCCTGGTTGCTGATTCCATTGCTTGTACATGAGCACCAATGATTGCCACAACAGTGCTTGTTTTCCCGGTACCAGGGCCGCCGGAGACAATCACCAAAGCCTTTTGCAGAGCGAGTTCAACTGCTTCTTGCTGTCTCTCGTTCAGAACACCTGACAGGGAAAAACAATCCTTAACTGAAAAATGTTTATTCTTCGCGGGAGAAGGTCTGCCTGCCAGAGAAGATATCTTCTCGGCCAGTTGATATTCGTAACGATAATAACGATGTAGATAGAGCCGCTGATTGACCAGAACAAGAGGAGTTAAATCGCCTTCGCTTACCAGCAATGATCGCTTGAGAAGCTCTTCCTCGTCTTCTGCCACCGCCATGCAGCTGTGTCCTTCATCGAGATAAACCATGAGTTTTTCGATAATGCGCCTGAAGGTGTTTCGCTCACCGGCCGCTAATGCTGCTTTACCGACCAACATCCTGGCTATATGGAAACCAAGGAGATTTTCCCGTTGCTCAACCATCACGTATCCTCAAAACATCTGGCAAGCTCCACTAGTTTAGCTTGTTCAGGCTTATCGTAGAAGACACCTTTCGGACCACCATCCATTCCTCTGACAAAAAGATAGTAGATGCCGCCAAAATGAACATCGTAGTCATAGTCAGGCATGACGTTCTTCAGATATCGATGAATTACCAGGGTGTACAGGTAATATTGCAGACCGTAATTATGTCCAGCCATGGCTTTAACAAGATTCACCTGGCTGTAGCTGTCAGCAGTTTCGCCAAGATAGTTGGTTTTGTAATCGATAATGTAAAACTTCTCATTGTGGGCAAAGACCAGATCAATGAAACCGGTGAGATAACCGGTAATGTCCTTCTCATTGACCAAACCGACAGTTTTAACATCAGCCAACAACCTGTTTATATCGGTGGTATTCCCTTTCGCCAGATGAAAATAAAATCCCATTTCCTTCACACATCTGCTTTCATTAAGCTGTGCCAAGGTGAATTCCTTTTCGGATTTCTTCACGGTTGAATTCAGTGGGGAAGTAACTACGGTGCGCAACATCTCCAGCAGCAGCGGAAGATCAACCTCAATACCATACTTCTGACAGATAGCGGTAATTTCTTCTTGTCTCGTATCAGGCTCCTGCAAAGCAGAAAATGGTATCGATTCAAGTATGTCGTGGACGATGTTTCCAAAGTTAGGGCCGAAAGGTAACGTGGCAAAGGGAATAGCAAGAGTTCTGTCTTCTGGTATGGTAAATGATACTTGGGTGTCTACTTCCAGAAAGTCTTCATCCCGACCATCGTGACCACCACCAGAAACCAAGGCAGAATAACTGGTCATTTGGTGGCTGGCGTATAATGGACCTCGCTGCCGTATTCTTCGTTTAAGCGAATCTTTATTGTCGATTTCACGAAAAGAGGCAATTTTGAGCTTAGTCGCAGTGCTGATCTGCTGATAAGTAGCATAGCTCTTTCTCCCCATTTCTTCCAAAACTTGCTGCTGCTCGTCAAAGCTGACTCGTCCTTGAGGAAACAGCAAATAGCCAAGTCCTGAATAAAAAGAATCAGCAGGACCACCTTTCCGTCCTTTATGATCGCACCAGGCAATATAACACCTAAGCTTTGCCCTGGTTACGGCGACATAGCAAAGTCGTAGTTCCTCGGCCATCTCCTCGACCAAGGTCTCTTCACTTCTACCCTCGAAGTGTTCGGAACCAAGATCTAAAACGAGACCGCTTTCTTCCCGGCAGACGATGCGTTCCTGCTCACCCTCGAGGCGGGATGAGCGATACCACAACGATGGACAGAAAACTATGGGGTATTCCAGGCCTTTACTGGCATGCATGGTGATGATCCTTACCGCTTGCTCATCACTTTCCAGGCGCTGTTCGTTCTCACCGGTGGGTTGTTTCATGTTTCGACGCAGCCACTGCAGGAGCTGTAGCGGACCAAACATATTATCCTCTTCTGCCTGCTGGAGGAGTTCTACAAGATGATATATATTGGTTATCCGCCTCTCACTCTGCTCAGCACCGCCAAGAGTTGTCAGCACCCCTTCGTTTTCCAGAAAATGGTTAAACATCAGGAGCAGACCCTGTTGCCGCCAGCTGAGAACATATTCTTGAAATCTTGTGTAATATTGATCAAAGATATGATCATTCTGCCAAACTTGATGCAGTTCGGTGCCACTGAGGCCAAGCCACGATATGGTCATTGCCCTTTTGAGTAAGCCGATATTGCCAGGATTTGCCAGAGCATTGAGCAGCTGATACAACTCTGTACATTCTCTGCTCTCAAAAACGGAGATTTTACTGGCCGTTACCGCAGGGATGCCGACCTGCTCCAGCAGGTTCCTATACTCCTCTGCCTGCCTATGCTGCCGCACCAATATAGCAATATCACTGGGCCGGAGGAGCCTGCTCTCCTCTTTCTGTTCCAGCCTCGTCTTATTCTCCAGCAGGTCGATGATCTGACTGACAAACTGATGCATGATGGCACTAGCCGCCTCACCCGATGACCAGGTGCCATCATTTTTAGCAGCAGCCTCTTCCAGTTGGCAGAAGACCATATTGGCCAGCGGGACTTCGTTTTGCTGCAGTCGAGTCTCTTCAGCCGGCACAGCGGATGTGGCCGGGATGAAATCTAATTGAGCTTCTGCAAAAAGAAATGGACGCGAACGCAAGGAAAAAAGACTATTCACCCCTTCAACGATGCCGGGGTGTGAACGATAGTTTTTATCGAGAGTAAGAATATGATCTGCAACGAGCTTGGCCTGAAAATAGGAATGGATATCGGCTCCCCGGAATTTGTAAATTGCCTGCTTGGGGTCACCAATGAGATAGAGATAATGGTTACCTCCGCTGAAGACCGTTTGAAAAATCTGCCATTGTAAATTATCGGTATCCTGGAATTCATCTATGACAGCAGCCCTGAAGCGTTTTCTCAGTAGAGAAACCAGGCCATCAGCCTCCGGTGCAGTAACTGCACGATAAAGACGTACGATAAGATCATCGTAGGCCATGATATTTGACTCAATCATCCGCCGTTCCGTTTCAGCCAGAAAGTAGCGGACTAGTTTGCCACGAATTGAGAGCAGCAGATCATTTACAGCGCCAAGTAAGTCATTTAGAAATTGACCAGGCAAGGGAAGATGGTCAAGCAGTTCATTTTTCCGGTCACCTCGAACTTTAGTGCCATTAATCTGTTGTTCGAATTCTTGCCGCTGCAGCAGGGTTAGACCTTTCGGCAAACTGTTCTCTTGATTCTCAAAATAGCGACTAAGAGCTGCCCACCACTGCTCGAAATTATCAGAAAAATGTTTCTTCAGCTTACCCGCTTCTATTAGATTTTCCAGAGAAGCTTGGAGAGTTGCACCGTTTTGTTGCCACCAGGCGGCCATCTCCCTATAGCGATTTTCGAATTTCTCAGAGGTCTGCTCTATTTCTTCAACTTGTGGCTCAATGGCTACAAAATTCTGGGAAAGATGACCAACCGATGCGTACAGTTTTGCTGGCGAAGGATAATGAGCAAGAACTACATCCCCCTGGAGACGCGGCAGAGAATAAATGTGCAAACGCCAGAAGTCTGCCAGGACCAGTTGCTGTAACTTTGCCTGCTCAGGCTCCAATTCCACATCAAAAAGCTGACCGCTTTCCAGAGCCTGGTCCTGGAGCATTCTCTGACAGAAACCGTGAATAGTAAAAATCGGAGCACGATCAATATCGATAAGAGCTTTGCGCAGATTGACCAAAGCCAACTGCCGATCAGCAAGCCCTTTCGCCCAACGCAGCAGGGTCTCATCAAAATCGCCCTCTTTACCTTCGAGCAGGTCCCTGCCCTCTGCCAGACGTCCCCGAATACGTTCAGCGAGCTCCGCCGTTGCCGCTCTGGTAAAAGTTACCAGCAGAATCTCCTCAATATCGATGCCAAGCTCAGCCACAAAACGCAGGACCAGCATGGCGATTGTATACGTCTTGCCAGTACCGGCGCTTGCTTCGATGAGGTGGACGTCAGGGCTTAATTTTGAGCGAGTCACCTCGAAAAGCCGCTGTTCAGCTGCCATGACACACCCTCCACAACGGCATAAAATAGCGCTCGGTCAGTTTCGTGAAATCCTCAGCAATGACATTCTCCACCGTAAGACCCTGGTAGAGTAGCTGCCAGGATGGTTCAAAACCTTTCTCTAATATATCTGTATATTTTTTTCGGGCTTCCTCGAGAGGAGTACGCCTCGCCCTTTGTTTAAAAATCTGACGACAGTAGGCTAAGGCCGGCTCTACAAGCAATGGACAGGGAGACTGCCGGCCACGCAGATAAAGCTCAAGAAGATCTTCCAGGCTGGGCTCAAAGTCCATATCCACTGTAAAAGTGAGCTCGATGTCCTTGGCCACAATGCTCGTTTGCTGTGCTGAAACACCTACTCTTTCACCAATCAGATGATGGAGCCAGCCGTGCAGTAAATCTTTGGCCCGAAAATTAGCATATCTGCTCAACAACATCCCGTTTTCATATTGATTACCAAGCTTGCCAATGAGATTGTATGAACCGATGGTTATGTCAACTATAGGGTCAGCTAAGCGCTCACCCATCTCATACTTCTTTATTCTTTCAGCATATTCATATATTTCTTCGTTTTTCTGAGCAAATATGATTTCACCTACCATTCCCAAGGGCCACTGGCCACTTTCGCTCAGTTTTCGCTGAAGTCGAGAGGCTTCTACACCCTCCAAGGCACTCGCGAGGAGTTGCTGTTCGACTCCATAGGCCTGCAGACCATGGAGCTCGAGCAATTCTGAATCTTCGGGCAGCGATTCTTCGTCGCGCAGGCTAATATCCAGACATTTTTGGATAAAATAAAGTTGCGGATTGGTATAAAATCTAAAGAGATCCTCAAGCTCGATGACAACAGGCTCATCATCAATGGTTCCCTGCCACCACTCTTTTCGTTCTTGTGATTCTGCCGCTAGGGCGAGAGCCACCCGATAATCCCTGTCGTTGTAGCTGAAGAAGGGGGAATCATCAGTAAAATACCTACTGCTGAAGCCATGAAGAGGGTGTTGCTCCACCATATTTCGCACGCCATAGCCTTCTTCGAGAGTTTCCATGAGTTCATTTAGGACAACCGAAGGCGGCAATGGATCGTTGCTATCCAGAGATCTGCCGATATAACTGAGATAGAGACATTGTCGACAGGCAAGCAGCAACTCCAGAAACTGGTACCTGTCATCGGCCCGCAGTGATCTGTCACCCAACATTTGCTGCTGCTTCATCAAATCGTAGTTTGGTTGCCGGTTATTCTCCGGAAAAACGCCATAGTTCAACCCGAGAACACAGATAGCTTTAAAAGGGATGGAGCGCATGGGCAACATCGAACAAAAGGTCACACCACCTTTAAGGAAGCCGCTGGCAGACCTGGACTCTCTGGAGACAGTGGAAAACCATTTTGCCATGACCCGCAGGTCAACATTTCCCGTATGGAAATCGCCATCCTCGGCGAGTTTTTGCAAAAGACCGCGAAGGTCACTAAAATCTTTTGTGTTCGTATCATAAAATAACCGGAGGCTATACTGCATAAACAGTTCAGCCCATTCGCAAAGCAAATGTTCTTTCTTAAAATCAGCTTCGGCCTGCTCGATAAGCTGAATGAATTCACAAAGACCCCCCAGTGCTGCAGCTTGACTTCCTTCGATCTCCCGATAAGGGAGAATACCGGCTACCTCTTCCTCCGCATCGATCATAACACCCATGAGTAAGCGCTCAAGTCCGGCATGCCAGGAGTTTTCAACAAAGGAAAAACCGCTCTCTTTTCGCATCTGCGCTGATAAGCTCCAGCGTACTCCAGCAGCGACAACCCAATCGCGCAAGGACTCAAAATCCGCTGGATTGAGCTGAAATTTTCTTTGAATCTCTTCATTATCGAGAAAATCGAAGACCTCCGACCAACCAAAACGCCCTGAAAACAGATCAAGAAACTGTTGAAAAAGAGAAATAATCTTGTTGCTCCTGGTGATACTTCGGTCGGCTATACTATGGTGGATATCTTCAAAATGGGCAGGAATAAACGGAGCGTATTCCTGAATGTCAGGGGCCATAACTACTATTTCCCCAAGCTGCAACGAGTCGTTCTTTTCCAGTAGGTCAAGCAGATGATCTTTGAGAACTGCGAGCTCTCGTTCCCTGGAGTGACAGGAAACGATGCGAATTGAACCATCGTTTACCACTCCTTCCCTTCTCTCCTCCATGTTGCCATTAAGTAAATCGGCCTGGACAGCATGCAGAAGTCGCGGACGATCAGGTGTAAAAGGTTCCTCATAACTCAAGATCTCGGAGGCAAACCCGCCCCGGTTAAGCAACATCTCCTGAAAATCCCGCCCCTGGCCACCGAGAGACACCAAAAGAGGATGATAATTCGGATCTCGCCTGCCGTCTTTGGAAATAGCTTGTCGGCGCGTCATATCACCCCAGTAATTTTGACAGGGACTGAGGAGAAAGAAATGAATATCGGTATGCTTGGCCAGGCCCTCGAGATAATCAAGAAAAAGTGGTGGTAAAATGTGAACTCCGAATACCGAGATCCGTCGTGGTATATCCGCCAGTTTTTTCTTTTTGTTCAGGACTGAAATAATTTCCTGGAGCAGTTCTCCTCGGGGACGACCACCATGTGCATCCGCCACAAGTCTATGCCAAAGATGCATTTGCCACTGCTCTGAGGAATTGCCAACTACAACTTTTCCTTGCTTCCACGTTTGGAGAAGTTGTGGACGCATAAGCTGGTACTGATCGAACAAATTGGCGAGTTGCCGGGCCAGTTGGAAACGTTTGAGGGCAACCTGGCTGCCTTTGAGGTAGTTTTGCAAAGGCAGGTACACATTATCTTTGAGATCACGCAGTTTTTCTTCAATTCGCCAGCAGAGTACCCCACGTTCAAACGAATCGGGCGATATATCCATGGCAAGTTTTTCAGCAATCACCTCAAGAAAAGTGAGAGGCAGAAAAAACCGATAGTTGCACCAGCAGGTAAAACGATTGGCCATGTACTGCGAAATCATTCTCTCCATGCCCTGGCTCTGAATGATGATGTACTCTTGTTCTGAGAGAGGCGGCAAGGGATCAGCCTCAACAAGAGCACCTAAATGGTGCAGCAGGTTTTCTGTTCTATTTGAGGCGTGCAGATAAAACATAATCAGCGAATGCTTTCTCAGACCATGGTCATGGGATATATTAAAGCAGTGTCTTCTCTCCAAATAGGGAGTATGCTCAACTCTTTGGAAGCACCGACCAAACGGGCAATGCTCACAATCAATAGCCACCTACCGTCATTGCGGTTTCACTCCGGCGTACTCATAAATACCGTACATAAGACCAGCCATAATACCGATGGCAAAAAAGATCCGAATTCTCCTATCCCATGGCATTTTTTCACCGTTTGCCATATATTGGAAAAATGCCACGATCATCCAGGTAATACCAATAATAAAGGGGATGGTCTGCAGTAGTTGCCAGAATGTAGCTTTGAAACTTTCAAACGGTGTAGCTCCAAGACGAAGATTAAAGAGAAGATAGAGCACACCACTGATAAAAAATGTTATTCTTTCTTTGATACTATTCATATGAAAACACTCGAGACCCTTTATTTTCCAGATACTGCCATTCTCACCGAAAGGCAACTACCCCTCTTTTTGCTCTTCGAGAAGGTAAACCTGCTTGCGCCGGTGGAAGACGATTTTTCCTCATCCACAAAGAAACCCGATACTTTCATGGATAGCCGGTTCTGTCAAGTTCATACTCCCTATCCTCTCGGTGAGGACAGACAACGCTTTCTCTATTTAATCAATGATATCCAAAATAGAAAGGATGATTACGCCGCCCAGCTGAGCAACATTACTCTGGCATCCATGTCAGAGAGAAAAGGAACTGGCGATGATGCCAAATATCAGATCGTTTCTTCTCTTCTTGGCCGGGATTCATCTGGCTCAGAAGATAGCAACGACCAACACCGCGATCTATTATGGCAAGCCAGACTTGTGCTGAAGATTGGGGAAATGCTTGATAAGGAAGAAGAGGAGGTGGCCCGTTCTCTTGTTAATCTTGATGAGAGCGAAGCTGATTTGTTCACACGGCTCAAAGGGGAAGATGACGAAGATGATGATCTAGTAACGCTCTACAGTGATATTGATAAGATTAAGACAAAACTGGACAGACCGAGAACCGACACCATTGGTAAACGACTGCGGGCCTGGTTCAGGTTTGCAGGCGGTGCAGATCTACCCATTTGTCCCGTCTGGTCAACCACCAGACAGGAAGTTGCTGATATCCTCTTCACCAATCACGATAAGAAACACCAGCACGAACCGGAAATTCTTGCCGCTTTACACCTACCAACCATCCTTGATCTCAGTGAGAAAAGGGTCGAGGAAGCTCTTACAGAGTTTCATGAGGCTGCCAGGGATCTCCTCCCACCGATTCTCGCACAGTTAAGCGAAACAAGCCGCACGCCAAACTCTGAAGAGGTAAACTCCTGGGAAGAAACTCTGAAAAGTTGGCAGAATTTTCTCGATACCAGCTATCCCGAAGAACAATTCGGCCGTATAAGCGTCTCCTTTTATCGTTTCAAAGAACCGTTGGCCCACTATTCAGGTATAGACGAACTGGTAGAAGGGGTGGTGTCTCCTCACATTCTTGCCGTATTTGCTAAGTGAAGAGCCGACTGGAAGAGCCGACTGCCGGTCTAACCAAAGAACAGTACCAGCTGAAGGGAAATACTTAAAAAAACTCTATTTCTCAATTGCGCATGCAAAAACAGCAACGCTGGACCATTCAACCCTATATAAAATGAACGGTCCAGGTAGTCAACGAATCTTGCTGTTGTCTATAAACTTACTCACAACAGGTATAAGGATTTATTGTGGTTACCGGGCATGAAGCCGATTTTACCACCTTATCGGCGACACTGCCGAACATAATCCGTTCGAGGCCTTTGTAGCCATGGGTTCCCATGACAATCATATCGCCTTCGACTTCCGTGGCATATTCGACAATTTTTTCACCGACATCACCAACGAGAACCTTGCTGGTTATCACGCTTACGCCTGCTTTTTCGAAGAAGCTCTGGTGTTGTTTGCAAAAGGATTCCATCTGCTCCTCCGCCCCCACAAACAACTCATGCTCGATATTGGGCACACTCATTTGGGGAACAAAAAAACCGGAATAATCTTCAAAATTCTGAACGATGAATATGACATGGAGCGACGCTCCAAATGTTCCGGCTATATAGGCAGCCGATTCAACCACAAGCCCGGCATTATCTGAGAAGTCAATCGGCGTAACAACTGTTTTTATTTCATGCATTTTTCGCATACCTGCCTCCTTTCTACTCGGTAGTTCAATATAAAAAGTAATACCGTCTACTGTATTCTCCCACATGGATTTTCAAAAAACAAGATATTGAGATAAAATCTAGAAGAATATCAGTAAGAAATAGCATTTTAAAAGACATACATGCAGCAATTTTTATACAGGCAAAACAACATGCCAAGCTTACTCACGACGCCTGACGTATAATGTTTTCCGGATCCGGGCCACCACTTCAGCCGACTCATCAAGGATATCTATTGCATAGTGAGGAGTGACTTTTTTCTTTCTGGTGAGACCCGCATGAATTTCAGCGAGCATATCGTCGGTAATGCGCAGTTGAGCAGCTACCCTTCCTCTACCTGGTTTGAGAAAGTCAATACCGGCAGCCTTATCCCAGACAATATACCCTCGCCCCAGAATCTGCATCAACATAAGCATAAGATGGGGATCGACCATGCTGTAGAGGCTGCCACCAAAATGCGTTTTCATTGCATTACGATTGTACCAGTGTAGTTTCATGGAAACATCGACCTCTCGCCAATCTTCAGATATCCGGTCAATCCATACACCTGTTCCTAAATAGGGCGGATAGACATTCAGAATAAAGCGAAATAAGCGTGGAGAAGTAATCATGGGATCAGTTGAAGATATGTTTTGTATTCAAGCCGAAGACGACAATATCATTAAGGACATCTAATATTAACTCCTACAACCTCTGAATAATATACAAGAAGGTGGGCAATCGGCTCTGCAGCTTAAGGTGATTAAATTCAAAAACCAGCTCCCGCGATGGACTGTCAAACTTCAGTGGTGAGAGGTAAACGCTGCCTTTGGGTTTTTTCCTCGGAATCGTCTCACCGAGTAAACGGTGAAGCTGACGGTAATGATTTGCTGGAAGTTTTCTATCCATCAGAAAATTCGCCGTCACCTCAATGTTGGTATACCTGTCATTAATCATCTGTATTTTTTTAAACGCCTCTTCAACTTGTACTGCCTTCAGTGGTTTTCCCAATATCTCGAGGGTCTGCTGATCGGCCGATTCGAGTCCGATATTGATATAAAAATCGGCCGGTATACGTTGAAGTTCCTCGAAGAGCGTATCTTCTGCACTTAGAAACGAATCCACACTGCCAAAGAGAAAAAACTGAACACCACGCATGAAAGACGAGTATAAGGCCAACCGCTCATAGGCTGAGGTGACACCATAGAGGAGCAGCTTGCTGCTGCAAAGAAGTGCATCATGATCGCCTAGAAAAACCGAATTATAATTGGCCAGATCCTCTCCACAGAGATCGCGGAGCGATTGTAGCTGATCGTCGATATCAGCCGGTTCTTTCTCACTGAAAGGAGTGGTGTTTTTAACTTTACAGAATCGACACTTATAGAGACAACCGGAAGCAATATTAAGCGGCAGGATATCGTAGTCGCAATGCCGAGCATCCGGTGGCAGTACAGAGACCCTACCCCCACTGATGTTAAACAGACGTCTTGCTTTTTCAGCGAGAACAACCGGATTGTTTGTCACCACCTGGTCAAGAAATTCTCTGATGTCTGCAGGTGCATCACCTGTCTCCCTGCGTATTTCGACAAGATCATCATGCCAGGTATTTATAGCCTGGCGAATACTCGGGTGAGCAAATGGCTTACCTCCGATAAGACTATTGGTGGGATATTGGAGATTGGGAAGATAATATTCACCTATTGCTTCGAAAACACCGGTATAACCACCCGTGGAGTAATATACCCAGTCGTTCCCAAGAGTACGTTTCAACCACTCCTGAGGATCAAGCCATCTCTCACCTTTATAGCGAATAAACTTGATCTCTCCATTGAGGTTGAACTGATACAGAGCTTTTGGGGTTTCAATCTCAGAATAACAACCGAAGCGCTGAGGATAGCTAATTTTTATATACCTATCCGACCCTTTTTTTCTCAGAGATATCGTGCAATTGGTAAACCTGTGGCTAGTGCTCATGGAATTTCCGTCTTCTCTATCCTCCCCCGTCGTGGTCATAAACCGTGGTGACCGCACCTTATGGAATTCAAACTATCTGATCACGGAGGGATATAGTATATCTTTTAACTATACCAGAGCGAGAGAATATTCCTTAACGGCAGGGAAGTCCAGTTGATTTCTTCGGCAGATCGTCCGCCTTCCTTCGCAAATTGCTATCTTTTCAAGAGCTGCGTTACAGTTTTTACAGATAGCGAGGAAAAAGCGGAGAAAATCTATATCTATTTTTGCTGTTGTTGAAAAACTGTTCGATAGAGTTTGCCGGCTTCATAGCTGCTACGTACAGAAGGACCTGATGCGACTCCGATAAATCCCTTGGTCAGTGCTATTTTTTTGAGCTCAGCAAAATTTTCTGGGTGAATGAATTCATTTACGGCAAGGTGCTTCTTAGATGGCTGCAGGTATTGGCCAAGGGTAAGAATATCACAATTTGCTGCAAGGAGATCATCCATAACCTCCAGGATTTCTTCCATACTCTCACCAAGGCCAAGCATGATCCCACTTTTGGTGATCATTTTGGCATCAAAGCGTTTTACCATGGCCAGCAGTTCCAAAGAACGATGGTAAACCGCTTGGGGCCGAACCGTTGGATACAGCCGCGATATGGTTTCCACATTGTGATTAAGTACATCCGGCGCAGCGGTTACAATGGTTTGCAACGCATCCCAGTTTCCCTGAAGATCCGGGATGAGAATTTCCACCAGGGTGTCAGGGGACTGTCGTCGAATCGCCTTCACCGTTGCCGCAAACAAGGAGGCGCCCCCGTCTTCAAGGTCATCCCGGGTAACTGAAGTAATAACGCTATACTGCAATCCCATAGTTTTCACAGCCTGAGCGACTCGTTCAGGCTCATCCAGGTCAGGAGCTCCGTCCGGACCGTGGTCCACGGCACAAAACATACAATTACGGGTACATTTTTCGCCAAGGATCATAAACGTAGCGGTACCCCGGGAATAGCACTCAAACTGATTCGGGCACTGGGCCTCCTGGCATACGGTTGTCAGGCAATTGTTCTTCAGTAGTGCCCGAACTTCCTCATATTGCGGACCCGAAGGTAACCTTCGCCTCAACCATTTGGGTTTTCCAAGACTCACCGGATGATTATTCTCGGTCATTGGCAAGCCACCTCCCCGCAGAGAAAATGATGGATATACCGTCGCATATTGTCTTTTACCTGCTGCATGGAGACATCTCTGCCCAGCTCTTCTTTCAATGAGCTCACCCCAACTCCAAACAGACCGCAAGGCCTGATCCACCCGAATGGTTCCAGAGACAGATTAACGTTCAGCGACAGTCCATGAAAACTGATGCCATGCCTGATACGAATGCCAACGCTGCCTATCTTGTTATCGCCCACCCAAATTCCCCGATTTCTCTTATCTCTATTGGCTTTCACACCAGCATCGGCAGCGGTAAGCAGCATCATCTCTTCCAGTAGTTCAATAAAAGAGGAAATGGAAAGTTTGCGCCTGCGTAAATTGACGATGGGATAGACAACTAATTGGCCGGGTCCGTGATAGGTTATATCACCACCACGTTCGGTATGAACAATTTCTGCACCTTCGCCGATAATATCCTTGGTTGGTTTGAGCAGATTGTTTTTTTTGCCTGAACTACCAAGCGTAAATACCGGCGGATGTTCAAGCAGTAGTACCTGTTCGCCGTCACTTTCAGTAAGCTGATTCTGCACACACTGCAACTGGAGATCATGGGCCTGACGATAGCCCATGACTCCAAGATCCTTTACTGCCGTTTTCATTCTAACCGCACAAACATGGCTGTCTGGCAGCCCGCGTTTCATCAAGGCGCTTGACCTTGAAACGTTGAGGAGCATTTGTAAGCAGTTCCGGCTGCTCCATGGCCTCCATGGTTATTCTCCTTACTACTGCCACAAATCTGTCCAAATCATCCAGACATTCACTCTCTGTTGGCTCGATCATAATCGCGCCGCTAACCACCAGAGGAAAATATATAGTAGGTGGATGATAACCGCAATCCATGAGACGTTTGGCAATGTCCAGCGTGGTAATCTTATGCTCCAACTGACGCTTGTCGGAAAATACCACCTCATGCATGCAGGGGCGATTATAGGCGAGGTGCAGATAATCTTTGAGTTGCACCTTGAGATAGCAGGCATTCAGTACCGCCAATTGGCTTGCCATCCTGAGATTTTCTGCCCCCATGGTAAGTATGTAGCTATAGGCACGCACCAAAACGCCAAAGTTACCGTGAAAGGCATGAATCCTGCCGATACTTTCCGGCCTGTTATAATCGCGGGAATACTCCGAACCATCAAAAGATATTCGGGGATAGGGCAGAAATTTCTCCAATTCCGAGACCACGCAAACCGGACCGGCCCCCGGTCCACCGCCACCGTGCGGCGTCGAAAACGTCTTATGCAGGTTGAGGTGAAGTACATCAACACCGCATTTTTTCAGGTCGACTATGCCCATGATAGCATTCATGTTGGCCCCGTCGGCGTATACCAGACCACCTTTTTCATGTACTATCGCTGCTATCTCGCGAATATTTTCCTCGAAAAGTCCCAGAGTGTTGGGATTGGTGATCATGATGCCGGCGGTCTCCTCATCCATCAACTGCCGAATATCTTCCACCTCGAGAATTCCCCGTTTTCCTGACTCGATTTTCACCGGTTTATAACCGCACAGGGCGGCGCTGGCCGGGTTGGTGCCATGGGCCGTATCGGGCATAAGGATTTTCGTTCGTTTACTGTTTCTGCTCCGGTGATAGGCATCGATAATCAGCATACCCGCCAGTTCGCCGTGGGCGCCTGCCGCCGGCTGGGCGGAGACGTGATCCATGCCGGTTATGATGGCCAGATGTTTCTCCAGCTTATAGATGAGTTCAAGGGTTCCCTGACATAACTCATCATCGAGCATGGGATGGGCTGCAGCAATTACCGGTGTTGCTGCCTGTTTTTCATTGACTTTGGGATTGTATTTCATGGTGCACGATCCCAAAGGATAGGTGCCTGTATCCACACCGAAATTCCATTGGGAAAGCCTGGTGTAGTGACGTACGACATCAACCTCGCTCAGATCGGGAAAATCCGGTCCGTCGCCGACAAGATCCTCAGGCAGAGCTGCGGCAGGGACATCGCTTGCCGACACGCTCATGCCGTTTCTGCCTTTTTTACCTTTCTCCCAAAGAAGAGGTTCCTCAAGTATCAGGCCGCTCGTTCCAGGTGCATCTTTCATTTTTTCACCTCCTCTACCACTCTGTCGAGGACAGCTTTAGGTGTGGTTTCGGTCACACAGAAAAGATATTTGTTGGCAAACTCGGGGTAATACCGGCCAAGTTCAAGACCGGCAATTATTTTTTCATCACGCAATACCCGCTGTTTCTTGCTAAAGTCATCGGCGAATCCGACAACAAATTCATTGAAGGTAGGACTGCTGAACACAAGTTCACCACCGGCTTCAACCAGAGACGCTTTTAAATATTCAGCTTTGTCATAGTTAAGACGGGCCAGTTTCCGGATTCCTGTTCCACCTAGGGCAGCCATATACATAGCGGCGGTGATCGTGTTTATACCCTGGTTGGAACAGATATTTGAAGTCGCTTTCTCCCTACGTATATGCTGCTCACGAGTAGCCAGAGTAAGCACAAACCCGCGATTGCCATCAAGATCAACTGTTTCTCCGACAAGACGCCCCGGCATACTTCTGACAAAAGCATCTTTACAGCCGAACATACCGAGGGCTGGTCCACCAAATGACCGGGCTATACCAAAACTTTGCCCTTCCCCACAGACAATATCTGCACCCTGACTCCCGGGACTTTTATAGAGCCCAAAGGCCAGTGGCTCTGAAAAACCGCTAACAAGCAAAGCACCGCAATCTTGCACCATGCTTGCTGCAGATTCTACATCTTCAACCACGCCGAAAAAATTAGGTGATTGCAGAGCGACACCGGCAAATTCTTCATTCCTGGTCAAGGAAGAGAGATCCGTGCGGCCATCCTCATTAAATGGCAGCTCGACAATTTCAAACTCGGTGGGTTGAAAATAAGCGGCGATTACCTGGCGATAGTGCGGATGGATAGCCCTGGAGACAGCCACACGCTTCTTCTTTTTCCCCAGACGCAGGGTCATCAGCAGTGCTTCCGCCAAAGCACTGGCCCCGTCATACATGGAGGCATTGGCCACATCCACCCCTAGAAGCCTGGCAGTCAGCGTCTGATACTCAAATACTCCCTGCAGGGTTCCCTGAGCCATTTCCGGTTGATACGGTGTATAGGCGGTTAGAAACTCCGAACGGCTTGTTAAATATGGAACAATTGCCGGGATATTGTGATGATAGGAGCCTGCACCGATAAGAACTTTATATTTCGGGCCCACCTTCATCTTTGCCCTGATATCTTCCATGTGAACATCCAGATCCCATTCAGTCAGGGGCCCGGGTATCTCCATATCGCCTTGATATCGGCAATCCTGGGGTACGGTGGGAAAGAGTTCTTCAAAATCGGACACCCCTATCCTGGCCATCATTTTTTCAATTTCTTCCTGGGTATGTGGTAGGTAACGCATAAGCTATCCTCTCGGTTGTATTAGACCGATGTCACTCGTCGCCTTTGAGAATCCCCATATAACCATTGCGATCCAGAAGTTTATCCAAATCACCTGGATCATTAGGTTTAATTTTGACAATCCAGCCGTCATAGGGATCCTGGTTGATCAGCTCTGGTGCATCATCAAGTTCCTCGTTTACTGCTGTAATTTCCCCTCCGATGGGTAGATAGAGCTCAGAAACCGCTTTTACCGATTCAAGCGTACCAAACTCATCACCTGCTTCGAAACTGTCGCCGACCTCCGGTAACTCTACAAATACAATGTCACCCAATTGATCCTGGGCATAATCGCTGATGCCGACAACGACAACCTCTCCCTCAAGACGAGCCCATTCGTGGTCCTTGGTGTAGACAAGATCCTCAGGTAGATTTAACTCTTCCAACTCTTTCATTGCTGTCTTCCTCCCTATTTTTTCATCATCTCAATTAAAGGTTTTCTGGCACTTCGTGCAGGACGCACGTCCTTTCTAATTTCTACTTCAACCTTATGTTTGCCATCCGTCAATATCACCCGCTCTCCAACCGGTATTTCATGCTTAACCTTGACGAAGCCGCAGGATAACCCCTTGGGTTTAAAATTTTCAGGTTTACCATCCTGTCTGCTGGAAGCCATTGAAATAATATTATCACCAAGTCGCTCAATAGCCATATCAGTCGTGCAGGTTAGAATATCCCCCAAATGATTGCCTGCTGTATCAAGTACGCTACTGTTAGCGCCTATCGGTATTTTACGGGGACTGAATCCTGCAAATGCATAGGTGTGCGGTGCAGAAGGATTGTTCTGCAATGCCTCAGAACCGATAAACTCTTTCGTAAAGATCCCCTGCTCATCAAAAGGGAGGGCAAATATCCACGGATTGTTGAGAAAAGGCCAATCACCAATATCCTGATGGGATAAGGGAAGTACAGCTCCAGCCCGGAGAGAATCTCTTGCGGCCAAGCCGCATGGAACAATGCTATCACCTCCCCTTTCCAATAACATCTGCCAGACGTCAACTAAGCTGTCGGGACGGAGAAAGATCTCGAAACCAAACTCGCCGGTATACCCGGTTCGTGACAGTAGTATGGGGGTACCGTCCTTCAGCATGACAGATTCTGTGGCGTCTGTCTCAAACCAGCCTTTAAATGAAAAATAGACAAACTTGGTAAAAGCCTGATCAGGCTGTTCCAATATTTCCGCTAAAATTGTCGCAGAACTGGGGCCCTGGATATCTATTTTACCCAGATCGTCTGTTAAATCGGTGATGGTTACATCTAAATTTTCCTGATACTTTTTCAGATGAGTGCAAAGAGCAGCGCCCATACCCGCATTCACCACCACCATATACCTATCACCTGCAACGTGATAGACAATGGCATCGTCCAGGGTTTGACCGCTTTCTTTGAGGAAAATGCCGTATACGCAACGGCCACTGTGGAGCGGATTTTTTTTAGGACCGAGGCAATGGTCAAGGTCTTTGGTAAATGTTTTCTGGAGAAGATCACGGCAGCCGCCTCCTTCCAAGATAACAGCTGCCATATGACTGGTGTCAAAGATTCCAGCAGACTCGATTACTCCGCAATGCTCTTTTTTGACCCCTTGAGGGTACCACAAAGGCATCAGATAAGAGCCAAACTCAGACATGTTGGCATTGTTTTTGGTATGCCACTGATAAAGCGGTGTCTTTTTCATAGCTCTACCCTCCCTGTGATGTAGGGAAGCGCCACCGCCATCTTTTCGTCTTGCTATATGGCGAGCGGAACCTTCAGATTATAGCTTTTATAGACAACGAATGTCTCAACAGAGCGTACGTTCTCTATCTTGGAAACTTCATTGGTATAAAATTCAAGCATGCCAAATTGTTTTTTCAGCATAACCGTAAGCATGAGATCAAATCTGCCGGTTACCACACAAACGGAGATAACCCCGCGAAGCTTACTGAACTCTTCAGCTTTCTTAACCAAGTTCATATCCTTGAGCTTAACACCGACCATGACGACATACTTGTCTGGCAGTACGTCGGGGTTAATGAGCCCGGTTATATCAAGAACGCCTTCATCCTGAAGCTTTTTAACCCGTGCCCGTATCGTGCCCTCTGATACACCAAGTTCCTGGGCTATTCTTTTAAACGGCACTCGACCATCCTTTAAATGATGGATGATCGCCACATTTGTCTCATCAATTTTCATAGTGGAATCCAGTTGCTAGTATCACCTTTAATCTTACGCTAAATTCACGTATTTGTCAAATATCAGGTTAATTTTTGTCGTTTTCATTGTTTAATTGCTATATTTTTTACGTTTATCACAGTACGAGATTATAGAAAGCCTACCAGACTATATTGAGATGACGCATATTGAATATTTGTAAAACCGTGTTTTTTAGTGTCATTCATGATTTGAAAAAAATAGCAAATCACCGACACACTCCTATATTCATTTTTTTTTGAACAAAACTAAAATGGAGTGTTACCAAAAGCAGTGAATAGATCTGAAAATCAATGTTCAGTTTGCTCATGGTGAGCAAAAACATCTCTCAACTAGATAAATGACACCCTTGACTAAGCTCTCTCTCTGCCATTTGCTGACGAAGCATCTCGCTTAACTCAGCTGCCAGAATCCGCCAGCGCGGGGCAATTAACATATCGGGGTGGGCGGTAGCCCAGAGACGGTGGATAACTATACTTTTCGGAACCATTGGGATTATATCCAATAACAGATCGAGATAGTCCTCCATTGCCATGGGAATCACCTTTCCCTGCTCATAAAGTTCGGCCATCCGAGTTGTGCGGAGTATTTGCAGGTGATGAAACTTAAAGGCATCGACACCAATATCGACCACTTCATTCACCGAAAAAAGCATATCTGCCTGGGTCTCTCCGGGTATGCCAAAAAGCAGATGTGCTCCGATTTCAAACTTTTCATATCTGCGTATTGTTTGGCAGGCCCGAATAAAATCATCATAGCTATGGTTACGATTCAAAAACGCCAGACTTTTCTCGTGCACAGACTGCAGACCGATTTCGATGAGGCAGTCTTTCCCTGTCCCTGCCAATAATGCGGCCAGTTCAGCCAGAAATTGCTCAATTACATAATCGGGTCTAGTTGAGAGGATCAAGCCTACACATTCTGGATCAGTCAATACCATTTCAAAAACAGGAAATAACTGACTGGATGGCTGAGCTGTAGCGGTTTCCTGCTGAAAGTAAGCAAAATATTTTTTGAACCGTTTATGCAAAAACAGCTCTTTTCCTTTGATAATCTGAGAACTGATATCTCGTTTTTCCTGAAGATATCCAGGAGAAAAAGCCGGGGCGGCGCAAAAAATACAACCGCCATAGCGGCGGTTGGGGCAACTATGGCCTAGATCTAAAGGGAGCTTACCAACTGGTTCTCCGAACTTTTCTCGGTAATGATAACTGAAGCTGCGGATACGAGGCGCTTTCAAAACAAGCGTATATTCAATGAAGGAGCGAGTCTATAATCGCCTTATATTTTTTTTCGATAATGTGTCGTTTCTTCTTCAAGGTATTGGTCAATTCCTCACCAAGAGTGAATTCCCTATCCAGAAAGGCTATTCCCTGGAGTCTTTCGTACGGCTTAAACCCCATTTTCGGTAACAACCGTCCATTGATCTCTCTTTTAACCTGGTCAATTACCTTCCTGTCTGTGATCAAACTTTTTTCCTCCTTACGGAAAACATGCAGCTTATTGCTGACATACTCCCGCAATTCTTCCATATTTGGCACGATAAGGGCGCCAAGCCCCTTTTTGTCCTGACCCACCAGGATAGCATCTTGAATAAACGGGAACACAGTAATAGCATTTTCGATTCGAGATGGGTCGATATTCTCACCACTGGCCAATACAATTATCTCCTTGGCCCGTCCGGTAATTATCAGTTCGCCGGTAAGAGTTAGCATACCCAGGTCGCCGGTTCGAAAAAAACCGTCTTCGGTAAATGATTTACTATTTTCTTCTTCGTTTCTATAATAGCCAGAGGTCACCTGAGGCCCGCGCACCTCTATTATTCCCTCTTGCCCTGGATCAAGTATTTCCCCTCTTTTACCAACGATACGCAGATCTGTCTCCGGTACGGCTGGGCCAAGTGTGCCATATATTTTGCAATTCAATCCTCTACCGGCGATTGCCGGTGAGCATTCCGTCATACCGTAGGCGTTGACAATACGAATACCGACCGCATCGATCCATTCCTCGAGGTATTTTGCCAAAGTCCCGCCACCGCTGATTGCCAGGCGCAGTCTGCCTCCAAATCGCTGTTGTACTGCTGCCAGTTTTTTTTGGGCCACCAGATTTGGAAGATAAAGCAGGGCCATTTTCATAAGGGCAAAGGATTTTACAACCAGAAGGTCGACGCTGTCCCGTCGATCAAACTGGGGCAGATGACCATGGAAGCGGCGCCTGTTCCTTTTATATTTGCTGGAAATAGCCACGAGACTGTTGAAAATAAATTGTGCCGCCTTTCCCTTTTTGCGAATGGCCAGTTCGACTTTCGTATACAACGACTCCCAGACCCTGGGAACCGTAGCAACCAACGTTGGCCGATAGTGCTCGAGATCCTGGGCGAAAGTTTTCACCGACGAATAGACCAGGCAGGAGCCGACACAAAGTGCGGAATACTCGGCTGTTCGTTCAAAAATATGCCAACTTGGTAAAATTGACAGCCAACGGTCCTTTGGAACCAGGCCAATGATGTCAGGGATATATCTGATATTATGGATGACGTTTGCATGAGACAGCTGTACTCCCTTGGGCATACCTGTGGTGCCTGAAGTATATATAAGGGTCAACAGGCTCTCCGGTTTGATTTTTTCACCGCGCCGGCAAAAGAGACGAACATCTTCATCGCTGATGGTCCTGTCATTTAACAAGGACGTGTACGAATACATATTGCTGAACAGCCTGTGTTTATCAGGGCTGGTCATCACGAAGATGGACTTGAGTTGCCGGCAGGTACCAATATATTCCGCATGTTTTTCAAGCAGGCTGTCAGACTCTATAACCAAGAAGGTTGCTTCCGAATTTTCGATGATGAAACTCAGTTCCTGGGTGGGCGTATCCGCCCCTCTGGGAACCGTCACCGCCCCAAGCGACATAATCGCCATGTCGGTTACAATCCAGGCATAGCGATTATCGGAGAGAAACATGACTTTGTCGCCTTGACCTAACCCTCTTTTGGCAAATGCCCGAGAGAGCAATAATACGTCCTCGAAAAGTTTGGCATAGGAAACCCTCACCTCCTCCTCACCCATTCGGTAAATAAAAGCGATATTGTCCCGGTAGTGATCGCAGCTGTTGAGCAGCATTTCAAAAAGGGTGGTTGGCTGTTTGTGTAGTGCTACGGTCTTCCGATCATGTTCCCCTGTGATTTCGGTCATTTTTTTCCCCAATGAACAGCGATTGTTCCCAGCATGAATTTTTGATATCCCACTGCGGAAAAGCCAGCCTGCTGAAAAGCTAAGGCAAGCTCATCTGCACTATAAAAATCCATGGTAGAGCCGGTTAGATAGGCATAGGCGTTTTCATCTCTTGCAATCAATTTACCAAGAAGCGGTATACCAACACGCAGATACAACTGAATAAAGGGATAAATTATATTCTTTTCAGGCGGAGTGGTATCTAGGCAAACAACCCTTCCACCTGCTTTCAGCACTCTATTTACTTCCCGCAAAACACCAACCACGTCATCAACATTGCGCAGCAAGTACCCAAATGTCACTGACTCAAAGGTATCGTCAGCAAAGGGCAGAACATTGGCATCCGTTGCCTGCCAGGAGATCTCTCTTCCGGCAAAACGCTTCTTGGCCTGCATAAGCATGTTCAAAGAGAAATCACCGCCGATCACCCGGCAATCCTCATAGGTCTGGCTGCTCAACGCTGCAATATCACCGGTTCCGGTGGCAAGATCCAGGATAAGGCCTCTACCCGGATCTCCAGCTCTATGAACAACGAATCTTCGCCATTTCTGATCCTGGCCCAAGGTCATGACCCTGTTCATAAGATCGTAGCGGCCAGCAATGGCATCGAACATTCTTTGGATGGATTTCCCCTTACTCACCTGTATATCTCCATCACCCCACTACTTGCCAGAAATCCTGAACCAAACACCTCAGCTTTTCTTAGCATGGAGCAAATCCAGGTGTGCGTGGAAACGGAATGACTTCACGGATGTTGGCCATTCCGGTAACGTATTGAACTAACCGCTCAAAGCCCAAACCAAAACCAGCATGCGGGACACTTCCATATTTTCGCAGGTCTAGGTACCAGGCATATTCCTCCACATCAATACCTGCATCCATCATTCGCTGCTGTAAAACATCGTAGCGTTCCTCACGCTGGCTGCCACCGACAATCTCACCAATTCCAGGAACCAGGATGTCCATAGCCGCAACAGTTTTTCCATCATCATTTACACGCATATAAAAAGGCTTTATTGCCAGGGGATAGTCAGTAACTATAAGTGGCTTTTTATACACTTCTTCGGTGAGGTATTTTTCATGTTCCGCTTGCAGATCAATTCCCCAACTGACTGGAAACTCGAATTTCTTAGTTGAATTTTCTAGCTCCTCGATTGCCTCAGTGTAGGTGATATGTCCAAATTTCTTTTCGAGAACTCCCTCTAATTTTGCCAGAAGCCCTTTCTCGATAAATTTGTTGAATAGAGCCATATCTTCCTGGCAATGAGCAATCACGTCACTTAAGAGAAACTTAAGCATTTCTTCAGCTATCTGCATATTTTGATTCAGGTCGCAAAAGGCCATTTCCGGCTCAATCATCCAGAACTCGGAAAGATGTCTGCTGGTATGAGAATTTTCCGCCCTGAAAGTAGGACCGAACGTGTACACATTTCCAAGGGAAAGTGCATAGACCTCTGCCTGAAGCTGGCCGCTTACGGTGAGGCCTGCTGACTTGCCAAAAAATTCTTTTGCTGCTGCTTCTTTGGAAGCACCTTCGTTTTGCTGAATGGTTGTAACGGTAAACATTTCGCCGGCACCTTCGCAGTCGCTTGTCGTGATAATCGGCGTATGTACCTGATAAAAGCCTCGCTGCTGGAAAAAATGATGTACCCCAAAAGACATTCGTGAACGAACCCGGGCTACAGCACCAAGCGCATTGGTTCGAGGGCGTAGATGACTTATTTCGCGAAGGAATTCAAAAGAGTGCCTCTTTTTCTGCAGCGGATACTCTTCTGGATCGGCCCAACCGATGATGGTGACATCACTCGCATGAAGCTCTACTGTCTGGCCTTTGGCCGGAGATTTTTCCAGCCGGCCGACCACCTTTACCGCACACCCTGCCGTGAGCTTCTTTACCTGTCCATCATAATTTGGAAGCGTCTGTTCAGCAATCACCTGCAAATTTGCTAGACTGGAACCATCATTTATTTCAAGAAACGAAAATGTACCGGTATCGCGGCGGGTTCTCACCCATCCCTGTACTGTCAATTCATAACCGACCTCTTCACTCCGCAAAATCGTCTCGATTCGTTTAATCATCAAGTACCCCGATGGTTATTGTTGATGGTTGGCTTACCTTAAATGTCATTCTACGTCGATTTTGAAAACCATCGCTTTCTGACTGAACCCTCTCCTTACCATTCTCCAGGTAGAATTTACAAGGGATTAACAATTATTGAATGTTTACCATTCGGCAATCTTCTTAATAAATGAGCCTTTTGCAAAAGTAAGATTTTCGTTCTAAATCAAGGCATGCGAAAAATTTTACCACAGGGATATAATTGATATCTCGGAGTCTCACTCTGTTCGCTTACCGGCGGATAAAATTTTGAGCATAACACAGAGTTCGGGCCGGTAAACGTAGATACCGAGAAGATATTTTTCGCAAATGGCTCACATTACAATCAAGCGCTGGAAGCCAGGTCCAATGATTCCGCTAGGGCATATACCCATCCCGAATGTTTTTCATAGACTGAAAAATTGATTTCTTTGCTCCAGGTTCCCTGGCATAGATATCAGCCAGTAGCTCGCGAACTCTCTCCCGTCTGGTCTCAGGTTCTACGGGACAATAATTACTAATTGCTCTAATTCCGACCTGCTCGGCAATTTGACGTACGTCATTCTTTTCAAGATAGGCCAAGGGGCGAATGATGGCAAGTTCGTCTTCAAAAAGAGCTTGCTTGGGCACCATGGTGGATATATTGCCGCTGTAGAGCATGTTGAGAAACAAAGTTTCGACGAGATCATCCATATGGTGTCCCAAGGCAATCTTGTTCATCTGCCAGTCATGAGCCAGATCAAAAAGCTGCGAACGCCTGTTACGGGCACAGAGAAAGCAACTTCGCTCACTTTCTGGAATCTCCCGAGCCTTGACGACAGTGCACTTCATACCAAAATCCGAGAGAATATCTGACACTTGCTGGTTTGGCGGAGATCCTCCATAGGTGGGTTTCCAGAAACCATTATCAATATAAACACCGTGGACCTCATATTTGATCGGTGCCTTGGCGAGCCAGTTTTGCAACACCCAGGCCAGCACCTGTGAGTCAACTCCGCCCGATACGCCTACCAGCACCCGGTCACCATGCTGCAACATGGCATAGTCATGCATTGCCTTGCCTATCTTCCTGTTAATCGCCCGCGGAAGTAAGAATAAATTTCGAGAAGATGAGTGCATGAGGATGAGCTTACAATCCTTACCGGGACACGCCTGGGAATTCAGGAAGCATATGACCAAGAACTGCTAATATAAATATGGATTTTTACGAAGCTTGTCGCGAACTCCCCTGGCAACAAGCTCTTCAACTGTAATCCATTTGAACCCACGGCTCATTGCTTTATTGAAGGAGAAAAGATTGCTAAGGAGAGATTCCTGAGTCTCTGCGAAGGTAGACATCCATAGACTATTGCCATTGCGGGAATCAATGAGCTTGAGTTCGAAGGTGGCTGAAGCTGGCTCATCGACGGCAAACTCACCTCCCTGACGCTGCTCAAAACGACTGAGTGAGCTTACCATGATATAGGAACAGTTATTCCTTTGACCTATTGATTGGATAGCAGTGTAGTTGTCACCAGATAAATCTCTAAGTTTATAATTAAGCTGTTCCGGATCAATAACCAGGGATACCTGTGACATACGCAGCTCTTTGGTCAACTCTCGTTGCAGGAAGTGGGCCCCTGTCTGTAGATCCTCCTCCTTATCCGTACCCACATCCTTGTTTTCAAAAGGGACTTTGGTTGGCAGCACAACGATGCATGGCAACGTTTCAATTTCATCGTTTTTGAACTTCGTGGCAAGGTCGGTGGTGGCACAACCAACTAACAAAAGGGAGGTTGCCACAATGGCCACCAGGAATTTCGCTGTTGTTTTTAAAGTATACAAAAGATAGCCTCGTGTTCTTGAAATGAAAAGACCGTGGAGTTGGCGAGATGGCCTTTAAAACACATGATGCTGATTCCTCTTTGCCGTTCCAGTGAAGGCAACCAACTCGCCTTTCTAAAAGTTGTCTCCGCAACCAAAGTATGAAACTTACTATTAAAGGGTTCCCTTGGAGGATAGAGTTTTATCAAGACCGGAGATGAGAGTTGTTGCCTCGTTCATCGCCCGGCCAAGTCCTTTATATATAGCCTCGATTATATGGTGGCTGTTTTCACCATGCAGTAAATCAATATGGAGGGTAATCCCGCTGTGTTGGGCAAATGCCCTCATGAACTCTTTGGCCAGTTGCGTATCAAATGTTCCTACTTTCTGATCAGGAACTGCTGCTTCATAGTGCAAAAACGGCCTATTGGATATATCGACGACTACCCTCACCAGACTTTCATCCATGGGAAGATAGCTGCATCCATAGCGCGCCAAGCCTTTTTTGTCAGCAAGTGCTTTGGCAAAAGCCTGGCCAAGGCAGATACCCACATCCTCGACGGTATGATGATAGTCCACTTCCGTATCACCTACGGCTGAAACATTGAGATCAAAAAAACCATGGACGGTAAATAAAGTCAGCATATGATCGAGAAAAGCGACTTTGGTATCTATATTGTGCTGACCTCGTCCATCTAAAATTAATGCCAGATTTATCTCTGTCTCAGCTGTTTTACGGAGAATTTCTGCAGTTCTTTCCCTTGTCATTAGTAATCCATTATCCTCAAGTTAATAAAGAGATGCTATATGTGGTTGTATTATATGAGCATACTATCATAGATGCTTTTCCAAAAGCCAGTTATATTAGCCATATTTTCATGTCACCGCAATTCCAGCTAACATTTTTATAATTCATTTTTTTGATTGACATTGGAAATGAAAGTTTGTAGATATTACTCTGTTTTGACATTGTATAAATGAGCGGGAATAACTCAGTGGTAGAGTGCAACCTTGCCAAGGTTGAAGTCGCGAGTTCGAATCTCGTTTCCCGCTCCAAAAACTGCATATAAAAGGTTCGGCGAAGATCGAACCTTTTTTTATTAATTGCATGACCTTGAGGCAAAAAAATGAAAACATATCTGACTCCAGTTAATGAGATCGAGAAAAATTGGTATGTTGTCAACGCTGAGAACAAAATCCTGGGTCGGCTTGCCACTGAAATAGCAAACCGCCTTCGCGGCAAACATAAGCCGAATTTTTCTACCTTTATTGACAACGGAGATTTCATCATTGTAACCAACGCCGAAAAAATCAGACTTACCGGCAATAAGTGGCAAGATAAGAAATATTATCACCACACTGGTTACATGGGGGGAATTAAGGAAGCCACCGCCCAGGAGCTAAAAGATAAACACCCAACACAACTTCTGGAAAAAGCCGTAAAAGGCATGCTTCCCAAAAATAAGATTGGCAGAGCGCAACTTAAAAAACTCAAAATTTACGCTGGCAGTGAGCACCCCCATAAAGCTCAGCAGCCCGTCGAATTAGATATATAACATTCACGGAGAAAAACAATCATGGCTCAGGATCGTTATTACGCAACCGGTAAGAGAAAGACCGCCATCGCCAGAGTCTGGCTTACCCCGGGAAGCGGCAAAGTAACCGTTAACAAGAAGACCGCCGAAGAATATTTCGGTGGCACCTTCAAGACCCACGAGATAGCCAAGCCCTTCAAAATCACCGAAACCGAAGAGCAATATGACATCTTGGCCACCTTGTTAGGAGGAGGTAAATCAGCACAGCTAGAAGCACTGACCCATGGCATTTCCCGGGCACTGCTTGAAGTTGACGGGGAACATAGACTCCCTCTGAAAAAATCTGGATTGCTGACTCGTGACCCCCGCGCCAAAGAACGTAAAAAGTATGGCCAAAAAGGCGCCAGGGCGAAATTCCAGTTCTCCAAGCGTTAATTTTTCAGGCTCCGTCATATGTCCGGAGCGAAAGCCACTGAATCAACAAAGATTGAGTGGTCATTGCAATTACTCAAGGGAAGTGCAGATTTTCTGCTCTTCCCTTTTTTTGTTGGCTCCAGACAGCCTGTTGAAATTGATCAGCATATCCATTCACTTAATCTTCATTAAAAGAACATAGGAAAAAATGATCTTAACCGCAAACCAGTGGTTTCATTTTTCAATTAATCATTACCGTTTCCAGATGTGTTTTTGTCCAAAATCTGAAAACGTCCATGTAAAATCTACTTTACAGAGGAGCAAAGTGGTGGATTAAGCTCTGACCACTCTTTCTTTTCCTAATTCTAAGGTGCCATTATGATCAAAGCTGCAATTGTTGGAGCCTCCGGATATACAGGAGCCGAATTATGCCGTATCCTTGCCGATCATCCGCATGTGCAGATTTCTGCGGTCACCTCCAGACAGCATGCCCAAACGCCTATAGCTGAAATCTTCCCTCATCTGCGTAATAAGATATCGCTCATCTGCGAGGAGCCGGATATTGAGAAAATCTGCTTAAACAATGATATTATTTTCACCGCAGTTCCTCACAAAACAGCAATGGAAATAGTTCCCACAATCCTCAATGCAGGAAAGAAAGTTATCGATCTCTCAGCCGATTTCCGTCTCAAAGATGTTTCTGTCTACGAACATTGGTACCAGAAGCATACCGCTCCTGACTATATTGAGCAGGCCACATATGGGCTCCCTGAGCTCTACCGAGAGGCTATTGCAGCTGCATCGCTGGTAGCTAACCCCGGTTGTTATCCTACTTCTGTATTGCTTGCTCTGGCACCTCTTCTAGAAAACAGTGCTATTTTACCTCAGTCAATCATAATCGATTCTAAATCTGGTACTTCAGGAGCTGGTAGGGGAGCAAATGTTGCCACCCTTTTTTGTGAAGTAAATGATGGATTCCGACCCTACAAGGTAGGTGATCATCGCCATACCCCGGAAATCGAGCAGGAGGTTAATCTACTCTCACCAGAAAAAACCGAGGTATCATTTACTCCGCACCTCCTGCCACTTTCCCGCGGAATATTGAGCACTATTTACGCCACATTGAACGGTGAAATTGATACGAGTAAAATCAACGATATGTATTCAGCAAAGTATGAAGATGAGCCCTTCATCCGTCTTTTAGAGCCTCCTGCCCTTCCGGCCACCCAATACGTTAGAGGCTCCAATTTTTGCGACATAAGTTTCAGAGTCGATGAACGCACCAATCGGATCATTATCATGTCCGCCATTGACAATATAGTTAAAGGTGCTGCAGGACAGGCAATCCAGAAT
>JASJDT010000219.1 GCA_030065655.1 Desulfocapsaceae bacterium
ACTCAAGCTATCCTGCATCAAACGGTTAACCGAACCCTTTGGCCTGGGGATCAGCGAGCAGCATTATCTCGTCGATGTCCTGCCCCCCAAAATTATTCCCTCAGAAAAACTGGAGGAACATACCCGCCTGGCCGAGTTCTTGGAGAATGCCTTTGACTGGAACCTCATGGCCTACAATTTTTATCCCTATTACTACCTCCACCAAAATCTCTGGTACTGGCGGATGGAAGTCGACGGTGTCAAAGACCCTCTCTTTGAGTCATTCTTAACCGCTGGCTTTGCCAAGCTTCTGATCCCCGTCAAACGTGGTTTTGAAACCGAGGTCATGTACTTTATGGAGACCGGCGAGGTGTGGAAGAATCCCGACTTCGTACTGGATGTCAAAGATGATCTCTATGTCGCTGCAGCCGATGAGATGGCCACCGCCGATGAAGAGATCAAAATCGAAGATTCATGGCAGACTAAATTACCGACGGGGTTGACCATCCTGCAAAAACGCGCGGCAGGGCTCGATGAAGAGGGCCTCCCCTGTAAAGATGGGATGAACCCGATCGCAATGGGCAACAGCATCCTGCAACCAGGTGGCTCGTCCGACAACTAATAAACCAAATCTGGAAGATGCCGACCCTAGAAGACTACGCCCATAAATTTCTTGAGCCCTATATTGAGAGAGTAGAAGATAGGGGGAGGCAAATCGTTAGAATAAGCGATGATGTCATCAGTGTTCCCCTCTTTCTCAAACCTCGGCTAGAGCTGTACTATGAGGATGAGGAGACCCCCACCGAGACCTCCGAGGGGGTGGTGATCGTAGGCACCCTCTATATTGGTACCAGCGGTCTTCAACTTTTGGCCATAGCCAACGAGTCTCGCAAAAAAGAAAACGAGCAATTCCTTGTTTTTCTAGAAATCAATCATGAGATTAAAAAGGACAGCTTCAGCAAAGCGTTTTTCGACATCATCCCTCAAGGCAAGATAACCGCTGAAAGTGGACAACTCTTTCTCGATCTCTTCCATTGGATCGAAGGTCCCTTTCAAAGGAGCCTAAATTTGCAGAGGCGCAAGGAGTTTAGCGATCTCGTACGAGCAATACTCAATCCAGAAACGACCCTGTTAGACGATACTGGGCGAGCTTTTCTGACCGGGGTTGAGTTGTTTTTTTCCGCTGCAATACTAGGGATTGAGATTCTCAACCCCATCATCATCAAGTGTACGGTGGATGAGACTGTCTGGAATCGAAAAAAACGATCAAAAAATTGGAAAAACGTCTTTGAGGGGGCAGCAAAGGAGCTTGATTCACTCCATGACAAGATCCCCGACTTTAAGGCCTTGGCGAAGATTGATATGGGGGTCCTCTCCGACTCCCTAGACAAACTCAATCAGATCGGCGCCGGGATTAAAGAATTGATCGATTCAATGCGACAGTTTATCCGTAAGCATCTTGTAGAATTAAAGGATTCTGCTGACACCCTGATCGGTTTTTTTTCCGGATTTTGGAACGGCCTGGTCGATACCGTTTCCGGGCTGTTAAGCCTCCTTCTGTTGGTGATGAAGCTGGCCAACTCCCAGCTTGCACAGACCAAAGACGTCGATAAGCTGCGCTCAGTCTTTACCGAAGCCATCGATGAAACGGTCCAGGCGTTTGCTAATATCGAATGGCGCAAGGTCTGGAATCATATTAAAGATAAAAAGGTACCTGAGATTATCCAATTCATCGAAGAGGAGTATGAGGCCATCGCGGCCCATGTCGAAGACGTTTCCGTCCTTGGCTACTGGTTAGGCTATTTTATCTTCAGTGTCATAGAAAATCTCTTTCCTCCCTTGAAGTTGACCAAGGCCACCAAGATCGCCTCTGCCGGGGTTCCCGTCCCCACCCCCGTTGCCCAAGCCCTCAAGGGTCTGTAATGGCTGGTCCTAAAAAAACTGGAAAACTTGCAGCCAAGCTTGCCGATGATGTTACCCAGCTATCAAAAGGACTTGCTGAATTCGGGAAGAACAGTACCCAGAGCACCATCGATTTCATCGATGCAGCGCAAAACGCCCTGCTCTTTCGGTTTCGCAGCTCGCGCAAAGCGCTTGATATGCTCATTTGGCTTCCTGGGTTTGATCTTCCAAGAGGAAATCCGCTGCGTATCCAGAGTATAAACGCCAAAGCACTGCGAGATATCTTGGTACCAGGGCATAGAGTGCGCAGCTTCACTGTCCTCAAAAAGGGGGACTATATAGAAATAGATAACACCCATAGTATCTGGCGTGACGCCAGTGGAACAGGATATATTGATACGGAAATTGATAACCCGATCGGCAAGCGAGGCGGCTTTGAACGGGACAACTTCTCCGCGCGAGAAATGGGCAAAGCCGAGCTCGTAGGGATGCAGAGACTGCATCCCCTCGGACAGGGAACCGGGTTTGAATTTCCTTTTTTTATCTATCTCGGACCAAAGTTCGTCAATCAGGAGCTGCAGAATAAAGGGATCGAGGCAACCCTTAGAGGACTCAATTTAATCATCCGGGATGGCAGTCAGAGGAAGCTGGGAGCAATGCTCAAGGTAACCCCGCATACCGGTACCAATCGGCTCCAAGAAATTATTTATAACGTCTACACCAAAGACAAAGACGGCGGGAGAGATTTGCTCTTTGAATACAAGATAACGGTGGGTAAAAATCCACCTTTTAAAGTTGATGATGCGATCACCTCGGTCTACAATCCGCAAGCCTCCGCAGGGCTGATCAAAGAGCTTGCTAACATCGAGACCCTCCTCAAAAAACATAAGCTGTTTAATGAAAAGAATATCAGAGTGTTCCAGCCCAACGATGATTTTCTCAAAAAGCTTGAAAGAGCTATTATCCTTCGCGAAAACTAGTCAACCACTTGTTCACAGTTTGTCCTTCCTTTCCCTGACCGACAGCTTGTCTATTGATTGAAGCTGGTTGCTTGAATATAGAGATAATGTACCTAAAGAATTCTTTGAAAACAAAAATAGGGTCAGGTTGAACCTACCCCATTTTAACGGACACTTTTAATAAGAACTAGAATCTTAGAAAGGAGTGTTTCCGTGACTAGAAAAAGAAAGCCCTACAAAACCTATCCATTTTATTGGGTGAACCTCAGCTCTTGAGGTATAAGATACCAACAATATAGTTCTGATATATCTTGAACATGGTCAAACATCGATTTTAGGGTAACTCAGTATCCCGTATAATTGATAATTATAGCTGGTACAGGTCGATCTTAGGACAAAATGGGAGAGATAAAATGACCAGGGAAGATCTATTGCTATTGCAACTTTACTTAGTGAAAAAAGAAAAAAGGAGTTATAGACATAAAACCTATAACTCCTTGAAATATCTTGGTAGCGGGGGAGGGATTTGAACCCCCGACCTTCGGGTTATGAGCCCGACGAGCTACCGAACTGCTCCACCCCGCGATGCGAGGACCAATATACAACGATGGTTATTTATGTCAATGGCTATTTTAGCTATTAACACAAGGTACTCAGTTTTTACCGAAACCGGCAAGCTTGCTGTGAATTTCCTGCGGTAGCTGTACCAGTTTTCCTTCTCGGTTTATTGATGCGTTAACCGTATATCCCTTTACCAGTAGAAGAGGTCGAGGGCCTGCTTCTTCTTTGCGATATATTCTGTAGTTAAAACGGCAACTATATTTCTTGACTTCGGCGACCTCTGTTTCAATGGTGAGAAGATCATCATAGTGAGCAGGAGCTTTGAAGCGGGTATAACACTCACTTACTGGTAAGATAATATCAAGCTTTTCTATTTCCTTATAGCTCATTACCCAATCTCGCATCAGCTCTGTTCTACCTATTTCGAAGTACTTCAGATAATTCGCGTAGTAGACAACACCGGCAGCATCGGTATCTCCGTAGATAACCCGATACGAAGTAGTGTGTATAGGAGAATCTGCCATTTTAGCTGTATGGCTTGAGGAGAAGTTTGTTTATCAGCTCATGGCCGTTTTGGAGTATTTCTAATCCACTGTTGTTGTTTGTGGATTTCTCACAAAAGGCGAGATTTGAGCCGGAATTTATCTCTGTTGAGTCGTAAAGCAGTGTTGGTACCGGATCGGTGGTGTGGGATCGCGTCGCAATCGGAGTGAAATGATCCATGGTGACCACTGCCCTGAAGCTCTCCCCGCGTTGTCTGAGACCATTGATTATGGTACCGACGATCTTTGTATCAAAGTCTTCAATTGCCTTGATCTTATTGGGTATTGAGCCTTGATGACCACATTCATCGGGGGCTTCGACATGGACGAAGACAAAATCCTCTTTTTCCAGAGCATTGAGTGCGGCCTTAGCTTTGCCGGCATAGTTGGTGTCAATGAACCCTGTAGCACCAGGTACATTGATCACATTAAGACCGGCATTTACGCCGATACCTTTGAGCAGATCGACGGCGGATATCATGCTGCCGGATATATCAAATCGGCTGGAAAGGGTTGGCATGGTGGGCATTTTCCCTTCTCCCCACGGCCAGATTGAATTTGCCGGAAGCAGACCTTTTTCCATGCGTTTGAGATTGACCGGATGATCAGCCAGTACTTCTTCGGCCAATTGCATCAAAGCTGCCCAGTTAGCTTCTTCAAAATAGGCTGAAAAGAAAGAGCTGACATCTTTTTCGATGTAATCATGTGGGGGAACAACCTCCATATCTTCAAGTTGCCCTTTGACAATCAAGAGATGACGGTAACTCACCCCGGGATAAAAGGTGTAGCGGGTTCGGTCACATTCATTATTTAAGCTTTCGATAAGCTCAGCTGCTTCAGTGGTGTTTATGTGGCCCGCGTTGAAATCCACCATTTCGATATCTACTTCGGACCTCTTTTTCAAGGTTACCAGGTTGCAGCGGAAGGCGGTTTCATCTGATGCCAGTGATATGCCCATGCTAGCGGCCTCAAGGGGGGCTCTGCCGGTATAGTATCGAACCGGATCGTAACCGATGAGTGAGAGATTCGCGACATCGCTTCCCGGTGAATACCCATAGGGCACGGTGTGAGTGAGGAAAAGTTCACCCTTTCTACAGAGAGCATCCATCTCTGGAGTGGATGCGGTTTCCAGAGGGGTTTTACCATCGAGTTCAGCAAGGGGGTAGTCCCCCATGCCATCGCCTACCAAAATAAGATATTTCATTCTTGCCACCGCCGGTTAATTTCCATTCTGTTCTTCTATAAGCACCCGGATGGTAACAGTATCGTCAGTGCAGACATCTAAAGCGTCGATTTCAGCAATGGCCTGCTGTACTGAACTTTCCTTAGCGGTATGGGAGCGGAGCACGATAAAAACAGGCTCATTAACGCTGCGTCCCCGTTGGATCACCGATTTAATGGAAATATTATGCTTGCCGAAAATACTGGTAATTTTAGCAAGTACTCCAGGCTTGTCGACGGCGGTTATGCGAAAGTAGTAGGGGCACTGAAGATCACCCATTGGGGTAATGGTTGGAGCGCTGATGTTTTCTGGCAGGTATGACAGTGCTGGAACCCGGTTAACGGAATCTGCCAGGATATTTCTACCGATATCAATGATATCTGCGGCAACAGCACTACCGGTTGGCATCATGCCGGCACCCTGACCATAGAGAAGCACATCGCCCACGGTATCGCCGGTAAATTGAATGGCATTGAACGCGCCATGGATGTTTGCCAGCATGTGGGATTCTGGCACCATGGTCGGATGTACCCTGGCTTCAACATGGTTGTCATGATTGTGGCTGATTGCAAGCAACTTAATGCGACAACCAAACTCCTTGGCGAAATCGATATCTATAGGATGGATTTTGCTGATTCCTTCGGTGGAGATATCATCGAGATGCACCATTTTCCCGTAGGCAATACTCATTAATATAGCTAGCTTATGCGCTGTATCTACACCTTCAACATCATAGGTTGGGTCTGCTTCGGCAAAACCCTTTTCCTGGGCATCGCGCAATACTTCCTCAAAGGCAAACCCGTGTTCGGTCATCTGGGTGAGGATATAATTGGCAGTACCGTTCATGATCCCACGGATTGATTTAATTTTGTTGGCAACCAGACCTTCCTTTAATGATTTTATAACTGGCATACCACCGCCGACACTTGCCTCAAAACCAACCTCCACATTATTGGCTACAGCAGCTTCGAAGATCTCTTTTCCATGGGTTGAGAGCAAAGCCTTATTGGCGGTAACAACGTGTTTTTTGTTGTAAATAGACTGGATCAGAAAAGTCTTGGCCGGCTCAATTCCTCCAATGAGTTCGGCGACAATATCAATTTCAGGGTCTGTGATTATGTCGTTTGCATCCTTGGAAAAAGTAGTAGAGCTGAATTCCTTAGGTAAACCTTCAAGATTGATGTCTGCAACCCGGGAAAGGACTATTTCGGCACCAGTTCGCTCAATTATCCTGCTTTTCTGCTCAAGCAAAGCCCGGGCGATTCCCTGACCTACGGTGCCAAAACCAATGAGGCCTATGTGAATTTTTTTCATAGTTTTCTGTACTATTCTATTATGGATGAATTGAGTGCACAGCCAATATGGGTGACGTGTGAGTCGAGTCTGCTGTATCCGACTTTGATAACATTTCTCAGACCGGATAGCCTACCAGTTGCTGTGAGTATTGTCAAAATAATAGCAAAGATATTTTGCTGGCCAGGGTTGGGAAAGTAGTTTATAATCTCTTCCTGCTTTGAAAAATGGTCTTTGACCGATGTTGCAGAGT
>JASJDT010000220.1 GCA_030065655.1 Desulfocapsaceae bacterium
CATCCTTTCCTGGTTTTGGAACAGCCTCGTCTACAATTTGTATGTGCGATTGACCTTCTACCTTATGTAATCGAGCTATTTTAGTCATCATGAACCTCTTTATTTATCCTGGAACTATTTTCAGAATCCATATTCTGAAAATAGGAGGCAGACAGCAGCCTGTCAAGTTGATATGTTAAAAATTCTTTAATTATGAGTGTGTATCTCTTGTATTAACAACTATGTGGAGAGGATAAATAAATCGTATTGTGGGGTGGATCATAGATAGATTTCAACTTTAACCACATGGTATAGCAAAGTGGGTTTCAGATGATTTCAGATATGCCCTTCAGGAGTTGTTTTTGCTTGCCGAGTGAAGTGATTTCAATTGAACAGGACACCTTGGTCTGGCAAAAAGTTACGGGGATTTCGCCTAAAAACTGCACCCGTAATTTTTAGTGGGTAAAAAACGGTATGGTCCACTTCATTGTTTTCTAAGCTGTTATTTTTGTCATGATTTACCGCAGCCTTCCTTGCCGGCGATATATGGAAGATCGGTACCACAGAGTTATCAGACAGATATGAGGGATTGTCAGGGCAAATAAGCCAATGAAGACCCAACGTAGTATGTCCTGGTTAACTTTGCCGCTGTTAAAGAAATAATATCCACACAAAGCGATGACTAGCGTCAGAGCCAGAATAGGCAGAGATTTGATGTAGCACTGGCGGAGTGAGTACTCCAGTTTTTGCGAACAGTCAATGAGGTGCCGCATGGAGTGCAGAAAACAGAAGTAAACAATGAAGAAGAGAAGCGGCGACAGAAGAGCCGCTACAGCCCATAGCAAGGCGATTTCCAGGAGGAGCATTGGGGAGCTCCGGTTGAAAATCAGACCGGTCACCAGCAAGACTGATCCTGCCAATCCGCAATAATAAAGAATGCTGACAATGATCGCAGCTTGAGCTTCGCTGATGAGTAACCATTGAAAAATCTCACTTACCGTTTCCCCATGGAAAACAGCCGGCATGCAGATGACGATACTGCCGATCACCAGACAAAGCCATCGTGGTAGTATGCCTGACCAGTCATCAGAAAAATGATATGCTGAGATCAGCAGAAAGATGCTGAGTCCTATGGTTGGAACAGCAAGCCAGAGAGCAATTCCCAGTGCAGCAAGAAGAATATAGACGATTAAAAAGATAAGGGCTGTTTTTATGGAGACGACTAGATTCATCTTTCTGGCAAGTTCAACATCCAGGGCACCATGTGGTAAACCAAAGAGAATGACCAGGGAGGCCATTGCTGCTATTTGCAGAGTGCTCAAGTTGCCAAGTTGGGTGAGAGCAAGCGGTGAGGCGGCAAGACAGGCCAGCACAAAACCAAGGGTAATACCCTCTCTTGGAGAGAAGCGACGTGTTACGTTTTCAAGCCCCATAGTTTAGCCGGAGGTTGAGATTATCTGCTGAAAAAAAACCTTTTTGGGCATTGCCATTATTACCCTGAGGTAATCAGGCCAGGTGCTCTTTTCCATCATAAAGCGGGCGAATGTTTCAGCGGAAAGGTTTTGGGCCATACTCATGAAGAGCTTTGGCGCAAGCTGTGGGTGCTTGCGAAGAACCCTGAGGAATGTTTTGTCCATAAATTCATCAACACGAGTATCGCAGGCCATTGATTTTGAAAGTCTTCCTTTTGCCAGGTCAGCAGCGCAACGAGCTGCCCAGCGTTGAGTACGGATAAAGGCAAAGCCGGTGGAATCACGCACGGAACCACCGACGATACCAGCATAGAGTAAATTGCTGCGGCTACTTTTCACACCACCAAAACCCATTGGCAATACTGCCCCTTCTTCATAAACAATTTCAAATTTGCTCTTACCAAGAAGCTGCTCCAAAGCCGACAGGCAATCCGACTTGAGTTGCTGGGCCGCAAAAAAATGTGGTGTGAAGGTGGTGTATTCGACCAGTGCACGATTTGCTGAGTAAGGTAGAACGTACCTGAAAGCCAGGCCATTATGGGCTTCAGTCAAATTTGCCATGAGTTGAACCGTGGAATCATCAAAAAAATCATAGTCAAGCTCGACTTCGACTCCAAAGAAAATCTGATAGAGTATTGCACCGGAAAAGACTTCCGAATAGCTTGGCGCAGAAGGCGAACTTTTTTTTAAATGATAATCATGTATGGGCGGTCGTGTATCGATGATGTATCTGCTCCACATTTCGCCTTGAGATGTGGCAATGAGATATCCCCCCTTGTGCGTTGTTATGCTTGTTGCCTGACAATTTTTAACTATAGTGAAATTGTCAAGCACTCTTAAGCAGGCGAGAACTTTCTCATAATAATCGCCTGCGGAAACCGCACAATAAGGATGAGCAGCAGAATGGTGAACAATCGTCCTTTCCCCTTTGGAAAAGGACCAATTTTGCCAGCTCTTCCGAATAATGGGCCGTAACTTTTCGTGGAGCTCATTGAAATCCCAGAAGCACCAGGTACGATCATTCTGATAGTCAGACCGGGACTCGACAATTGTGACCGATAAACGATCATTACCCTGTTCAGCCAAATGAAATGCCAGCGCCAGACCAGCGGAACCTCCACCAATTATCGCTATGTCGGATTTTTCAGGGAACAAATTTTTCACCAATAGTTTTGTCGGGATACAAGGCTACTATATCCTGGTGCAGTACCTGGTTATGGGCGACTTTGCGAAGGCGAGGGGCGGCGCTAAGAGTCCGGATAATTTCTCGCAAAGCCAGCAGAATCTTCTCGGTCAAGGTTGTGTAGGTTCTGCCGTGCCAATATTTGCACCCGTTTTTGAGCAACTTTACCCCAATCTGTCGATATGTTCTCGCCGCAATGGCTATACTTATCCGACTGCGCATAGGTAAATGAACAAAACCGTTTCTACCACTTTCATAATATTCTTCGGCAAGCTCCAGGATGCGGTGAATGGATTCCTGGATAAGCAGCCTGTCTTCTTTTCGCAAATCACATATTTCTACGGCGGTTACCCCCTTGACCCAATCAGCTGGTAGATAGCGACGTCCCAGTCTCGCATCGTGCAGGACATCGCGGGCTATGTTGGTGAGTTGCATGGCAATCCCCAGGTCAAGGGCATACTGTTCGCCTTCGTTGTCGGCATAGAGGAGCGGACACATCATCAAACCGACCGTTCCCGCCACGCGGTAGCAGTATTGCAGAAGTTCAGGCTGATCCTGGATATCGACCTTTCCCAGGTCCATTATAACTCCGTCGATGAGATCAAGAGCATATTTGACTTTTATCTGCCACTCTGCAGCCAAATCGAGGAAGTCCTGAAGCAAGGGATCGTCGGCCTGATTTGCAGAAAGCTGGAGACGAACTGAATGCAGCTTCTCCTCAGCAACATCTTTATCAGGGGATTCATCGGCAAGATCATCAATGTATCTGCAGAATTGGTAGAGGCGGGCTACACCATAGCCATTTTTCCGACCAAGAAATCTTTGGGCAAAGTAGAAGGTCTTGCCATGATGTTTGAGCACTTTTTCAGAATCGATAGAGGCGTTCATAACCGGATCAGAATATCATTGAATTAATCTATCAATCACTTTTGCCGAAGAAAGCACTCCCGGTAAACCGCCACCAGGGTGGGTGCCAGCACCTACAAGATAAAGATTTTTAATACCCTCTCCTTTGTTATGGTAACGAAACCATGCTGATTGGTGAAGCAGTGGAGCAATGGTAAAACCGCTCCCGTCAATACTCAGATAATCGCTGGCAAAATCTTCAGGGGTCATGTGAAAAGGAACACGAATTGTCTTTCGTAAACCAGGCAATACTGTTCTCTCCAGCGCGGCGATGACTTTATCGGCAAAAATCTGGGCCTCTGTGGACCAATTGATTGAGGAACTGAGATTTGGCACCGGCACCAGGACGTAGAAACAATCATGGCCATCCGGGGCAAAGCTCTGATCCGTTGCAGTGGGACGATGGAGATACATCGAGAAATCGTCGGCGAGGATTTTTCGCTTGAAGATATCTTTTAATAATCCCTCGTAGCGCTCTCCCATGATAATGGTGTGATGAGCTACACCCGGATATTGTGTTGCCGTGCCAAAGTAGAGGACAAAAAGGCCCATGGACAAAGAGGCGTATTTTGCCTTGATCCTGGCACTGATACTTTGCTCACTGTGGGGCAGAAGATTGCGATACAGGTGGGTAGGATCGATATTGGAAATGACCTTATCGACGGGAAAATGCATGCCTCTATTGGTAATCAAAGCCGTCGCTCTTCCTTCGCTGACTTCGATTTTGGTTATGGTGGTTTGCAGTTGAATATCTATTCCCACTTCCTGCATGAGATCTGCGAGCGCCTGCACCAGGGCGCCTGTTCCGCCCATGGCAAAATAAACACCCCATTTCCTTTCGAGATAATGAATAAGACCGTAAATGCAAGGGGTATTAAGGGGGTTGCCGCCAACCAGCAGAGGTTGGATTGAAAAGGCCCGACGTAGTCTGTGGTCTTTGAGATTATTGCATACCAGACTCCACATGCTTCGATAACCTCTGAACTTCAGAATATTCGGTACCTGGCCAAGCATTGTTGACAGGTTGTGGAATGGCTGGTCGGCAAGCTGCGTATAGCCTATGTCAAAAATATCAGAAGTTTTCTTGAGAAAACGTTCATATCTTGAACGATCTTGTGGCGATATCCTGCTGATTTCCTGTAGCGTATCTTCAAGCGTTCCGCCATAGTCAAAGATTTCATTGTCTGGAAAAACAAAACGATACCATGGTGATAATGGGACTAAAGTAACATAGTCTTCAATCTTTTTGTCAAAGAGTGCGAAGAGTTCTTCAAAAAGCACTGGAGCCGTAATTATCGTTGGACCGGCATCGAAAATGTAGCCTTCCCGCTCGAAAACCTGTGCACGGCCACCCAGACGAGCACAGCGGTCATAAAGGGTCACGGCATGACCCTTTGCCCGCATGCGCAGTGCCGCTGCTATTCCACCCAGGCCGCCGCCGATAACACTTATTTCAGCCATCTGCAATCTTTAAGTAGAATCATCTGATCCGGGAGTAACATAATGTTCCCTCACGCAATTAGGGTAAGGCAGTATTCATAAAAGGATACCGCCAAGGTAACGTAATTCATTCAATGTTCACAGGGAATTTTCAGAGAAAGGCTGGGACGTTATTGGCTGAATGCGGAATATTAGTTGCAAACGCTCAAGAATTGGAAATAAACGACTATCAACTTTTTAATTGTATGGAGACCTATCGGCTGAGAGGAAACTGCACGATAGGTTTCCATTTGTAGGCGTTTAAAATGATTCTACACTATTCAACCTTAAACCCTTCCGTCTCGCTGAGCATCGTTGAGGTCGCGGTGAGCATCACGCCATAAACAACCTTTGAGGCAATATCGGCGATGGTGTAGATTACTTGCTGACTGACAATGGTAATCTCGTATGAGACTCCTGCTTCCATGAAAATGGGAGCGAGATAGGCAATCGGGTACAACCACCAGGATATGTAGAAGAGTGGTAAGATTGCTCCGAAGACTTTTCTGCCTGACCCCTCCATTTTTGCCTTTCCTTCATTTATAACCCGGGTGATGAGAATGAGTACATAAATGAAGAAACCAGTTGAGATCAGTCCCCAGATGGACCACATGGCGATACTCTCATTCAATCTGCCTGGCTCATAGAACTGGCCATAATAGCCTGTCAGAATCATCAGACATCCTGCCGTGGAAAACTTCCACATATAACTGGCTCGGGCAGAACCGGTAATCTGGGCAACGAAGAGTATTTGAATGAGGAGCATGGGAACATCGATCAACCAGTTCAGATACCGATAGCCATTGGTGAACAGGTCAGCTCCAGGTTTAATGCTATACGCCTCGCCGGTGAAAGCATAGGCATCCGTCCAGCTGATTTTCTGAGTATAGAGCAATAGAAGTGCTGATGTCATTACCACGACGGAGAGCACCGAGGACATGCGGTATTTTGGTAAGCAATTGTTTTTCGTGAGAATAAAAAAGAGTAGGGCAGCCGCCATAGTGGCATAGCCGAGGGTAAGTATGTGATTTACTATTTCAAAACCTTCCACTGAAATAGTGAAAATGTCAGCTTCCATATGTTCCTCCAAAAAGGGTTTAGCTATATGAAAAATCGGTGAATACTAACCTAACGATTGTAGATAAAGATAATCGCATTGATGTTAGGAAAAAGTATAGCAGCTTCATTTGCTTGACAAGGGTCAAGTCTAATCTGCTAGGAAAAATTATTATTCCTATCTGAGTACGTTGAGCAATTTCAATCTTTTATGGGGAATGGCAGGAAATAGAAAAACAAGCACACATCTGAAATTTCATTAACTATGTAATTTCAATTAAATTACGATAAATTAGCACAACTATAAAACGTCTCTATTTAGAGTAATCCCATTCAATTTTGTTTTTATTCAAATTGAATGTTGACCTGCAAATAATTCTCAATAGTATTTGCACATGGGCTTTTCTGTTATACATTTTCACCTAACACGCTAAAGCATGACAAATTAAAACAAAAAACTGAATAAATTTTCAGGAGAAGAGTATGGGCACAGATACTGAGCAGACCAAAACTCAGGAGTTTCGAGACTGGCATGCTTTAGCGTGTTAGGTGAAAATGTATAACAGAAAAGCCCATGTGCAAATACTATTGAGAATTATTTGCAGGTCAACATTCAATTTGAATAAAAACAAAATTGAATGGGATTACTC
>JASJDT010000221.1 GCA_030065655.1 Desulfocapsaceae bacterium
AACTTTGCTGCCGCTTTGTGCAGTTGTCATATGCTGTCCTCCAGCCCAGAGGGCGTTTAGTGTTGAGGGTATAATAGTCAAGAACATAAGTACTAAGCCGCGCGGCACAATACCATATCTCCCTCATAAATGATATGGGTAAAAGGGACAAAACTTATGTAGATCAAGATTATGATTCAGTTCAAAGAATAAAGACTGTATAGTTGGCATCAAATACGACAAACCCGCAAATGAGATAATTTAGGCAACTCCACTCAACCATGCCCAAAAAAGTAATCGTTATCGGAGCCGGTGCCTCGGGAATGCTTGCCGCCGGCAAGGCAGCGGAGCAAGGCGCTGAAGTGCTTCTCTTAGAAAAGAAGAAGAAACCAGGAAACAAGCTGCTGATCAGTGGCAAAGGTCGTTGTAATTTGACAAACAATTCAGAGGTTTCTGAGTTCATCCAACACTTTAACAGGGAAGGCCGTTTTCTCCATCAGCCATTTTCCCAGTTTTTTGCCCCGCAACTTATGGCTTTTTTTCAAAGCCTTGGAATCGAGTTGATCACTGAACGAGGTGGCCGAGTTTTTCCGGCAAGTGGAAAAGCAAGCGATGTCGTAGATGCTCTATTGCGCTGGTCACAATCCAATGGTGTGGTTTTGCACAGCTCCTACCCGGTAAACAGGATTCTTATCAAAGATGGTCGCATTAATGGAGTGCGATGTAACCGAAGATCAATTCACGGCGATGCAGTAATTCTTGCAACCGGTGGAGCAACTTACCCGGCAACCGGTTCGACCGGTGATGGATACTCTATGGCTGAAGATCTTGGTCATTCAATAAAACCATTGCGGCCAGCACTCGTCCCCCTGTTGGTTGATGATCCACTTGTGCAAAGTCTAGCCGGACTTGATCTGCGAAATACAGGTTTTCGTGTCTATGTGGATGGTAAAAGGAAAAAAGCCGATTTTGGTGAAGTGAGCTTCACCACCACGGGCATCGGAGGACCGGTTACCTTAACCCACAGTCTCTTTATTGTTGAAAATTTAAGGGCTGCTAAGAACGTAATCATTTCACTTGATCTCAAACCTGCTCTTGATGAACACAAACTTGACAACAGATTGCAGCGAGATTTTGTAAAGCGGCATGATGAAAGCATTTCTTCGGTATTACGGGGCTTATTACCACAACAGCTCATTGCTCCAGCTCTGCATTTCTGTTCTTTAAACGGGCAGAAAAGTGCCGGACAAATCAGTACAGCAGAACGCAAAAGAATTCGAGAATGGCTGAAGAATTTTCGCTTATCCATTTCCGGCCACCGGCCTTTGAGCGAGGCAATCATTACCGCTGGTGGGATAAATGTGAAAGAAATCAATCCAAACACCATGGAATCTAAAATTGTTGAGGGTCTTTACATCGTAGGAGAACTCCTTGACATTCATGGAGATACGGGCGGTTATAATTTACAGGCAGCATTCTCCACCGGCTGGCTTGCAGGTATTCATGCTGCAGGTACCAAAGACCAGTTGGGCCGTTGAATATATCAAACAACTATTACCTTGATGTTTCAGCTCTACCTGTGATGTATCTTAGACATTAATGAAACCATGAGCCCCTATTTCCAGCCTGTCTATGGCATGTTGCAAGCCATTTCTTCTTGCATATTCTTAAGGACAATTATATCCTGATATCAAATGATTAAACAGATAACGTGTTGCTTTAAAAATATCATCTTCAATGGATTGGCTGAAAAAAAATAAAGACTGGCTCATTACTTTGGGAGTATTTGGATTCTTCGGCATCCTTTTGGTGTTCACCAGTGTTTTTTTTGGTAAAAACGGGCAAGAACAGTCACTGGAACCAATAATTGAAGAGGAAGTCAAATTCGATTTACCTACAGATAAACAGGATGGCAACGCAGATACCGCAGATAATAATGAACCCTATCAGACAACATCCTTTTTTTTAAAACCAAGCCCGGAGGAACTCCTCACCAAACTGGAAAGCCTAAGTTACCAGGAATTCCGTAAAGAAACTAAAAAATTACCAGGTCTGCGCATCATGTGGCCCGCCTATTTTTTTTCCATCGTCAAAGTTGAAAACGAAAAAGCCCAAGTGATGCTCGATGCCTCAGAAGATGGTTTCGGGGTTATCCTGGTCACCGAAATTGACACGGCTCAATATCCTGAAATACTTCAGAAAAAACAGGGAGAAAAGATCTGGCTTGCCGCTGAGATAACTGGAGTCGACCCGACCGGAACAGGTCAATTCTTTCTCAACACTGAGTATGTTCGATTTGACGATTACAAACCGAATCTCAAACCATCTCCCCCTGCTGCTGCCACAGAAAACTAAAAGATGTAAAACCCGCAAGCACACCTATAACAACTCACAAAATCCCGGCTATTTGCTGGGATCTGTACATTCTTTTTTCTGATTACCTATAGAGCTCAGCTATGTATTTGAGATAGGTATTGGTCTTTTCCACGGGACGCCATAAATCCATCCATGGGGGCTTGACTGTAGCCGTCCAGGCTACAGACACCCGTGAAAAGACCAATACCCACCTCCGTAGAATACCTTTACTGAAGAATAGAGGTTATCAGATTTTTTTTACCTCAGAATACGGATCCTTGAGATCAAGCGGGAAAAGAATAGGTACGATTCAGATCCAAATCACACTTCGATAGTACTGTTAGTAGGGGGTGGTATAAGACTTAGCTTCGACAGCAAAGGCCAGGTGTCTGTTTGTGGAAGAGGTTCGAGGTAGGGATAAGAAAAGGTCCTGAATTAAAGTTTCAGGACCTTTTCTTGTACATGTATCGCTCTATGAAAATGCAACTATCTCCGTCTTCTGCCAAGACGCTCGATGGAGAGCTTAATACTTTCCTGCATACGGGTGATAGCTTCGGTCAGTTCGCCAATTTCATCACGGGTATTGATATTAACCGGCTGGGTGTCAAGGTGCCCAAGACTGATGGAGTCTGCCCAATCTGCCAGACGTTTAATTTTTGAAGTCAATGAACGTCCATAAACCAGGAGAATTATAAAAATGAGCAGCAGACCAACACCCAGAATGATCATCAGGGTAACGCGGATTTGACCAGCAACGGTATAACCCTTGGCTTCAATTTCCTGAAGTGGAGCTGTAATCTCATCCATAAAAATTGATGCTGCAATTACGTATGGCGTTCCTTCAATAGGAGTACAAACTACAAACTTATCACGGAGGTTGCCGTTATTATCAGGCCATTTATACACACCTTTGGATACTTTACCGCTCTCTACTGCGGTAACAATATTCCAGTAGTTCTGGAAATGAGATCCCAGCTGGCTGGTCACCTCGCGCATATTTTTACCAACCGCTTTAGGGTTGAGGTCGGCCCATGTCAGCCATTGTCCTTTATCACCAGCAACTTCGTAGAGGGAAGTAGAACCGGTCACTCCAATTCTCTGTAGTACAACCTTTTTAAAGTAAATATCACGGTTAAATTTCTCTTTGCGCAGATCTGGATGGCTGAAAAGATATTGACGCGCCTGACGGGCAACTGTTTCGGAAATCTGGGCGATGAGGTTTTCCGAGATGTTTTTCACTACGGTGGTGGATGAATCGATTGTTTGTTTTTGCAGGTTACGCATCCTGTCATCAGAGATATACACAACTGCCACGGCAATAATTAACAACGGCAGGATGGTGAACAGCAGGAACTTTCCAGTAAGTCCCATACCAACGCCAGATGATTTCTTTTCTGTGGCTGGTCGGTCAGGCATGGTGCTTACCTGAGCCGTCTCTGTTTGTTGAGTTACCTCATCGGGTCTGATTGCGGTCACAGTTTCACCGCATTCCTTACAGGGAAATGTTACCTCTTTCTTTTTCAGTTTCTCTGGTGAAGTACCATATTTTTTACCGCAATTCTCACACTTTACGACCAGATATGCTCCTAGTACAGCCATTGCTTATTCTCCTTGGATTAAAACCTTTGTACTCCTGCTGAAACCTGATGAGTACAACAACAATTCTATTATAATTTTTATTTTTGTATTATTTTTTGGCAGCTTCCTCAGAACCGATCTTATTATAAATGGTGGCAACACGCTTTAAATCTGCAGGTACATCAATCCCCAGCATTTTTGCTCGCGCCATATTAATACACAACTCACCACGTTGTGGCTTATCTACAGGAAAGTCTCCAGGGGATTGTCCCATCAAGACATAAGATCCAACCGTTGCGGCATAATGTCCCTGCTGATAACCAGAAATTGCCTCACTGGCAAGCAATCCACCTTCAACCGCCCATGACCAGAACCCAATGTCCGGCAATTTGCTATTATTGATGGTCCAGTTAAGTACTTCATCACCGCTTACGGCATTGCCCTTATTATCTTTCAGCGTAAAATAGACAACCACAAGCAGAGCATCAGCTTTATCCTGAACACTGCTGATGTAATTTTTCCACTCACTGAAATTACCAATCCTTCGGCTTGCTACCACTTCAATATCAAGCTCACTTGCCTTTGACAGGATTCTTTTCACAACGGAAGCTCCAGTTGGACCATCATCACAAGCAATGGCTATCTTTCTGGCTCCGGGTGAAAGGCGCTTCAGTAATTTTATGGACTGCTCAAAACGGGCTCTTTCAATGGAACCGGTTACTTTACCGCCTGGGTTATCCATGGAGTCAATAAACTTGTATGCCTTTGGGTCGGCATTTACTCCCAGAAAAACAAAATTGGTGCCTGAATCTTTCATCTTGGCAACCACATACTTCTGGGCATTATCATCGGTCGCAATAACAAGGTCTGGTTGCCAGGTTTTTATTTTCTCAATAGCTTTGGCAGAAATTTCACGTTTCCATTTTTCCGAGGTTTTACGCTTGGTGTCCATATAAAAATATTGAAGATTTATATTTTTATTCGGATCAAATCTTTCTTCGGCCAAGCCGCTTAAGATCCCCTTATCCACCTCTTTTAACCAGGTGTAATCCTCATGGTAGCTATGCAAGACTAAAACTTTCTTGCGATCTTTCATTGGCAGTGGTTTTTCAAGATCTGCCATGGTCTGTATTGCGCTTCCTCCACTCTGCTGTGCCGTAGCAGCATTAATGCCAGCAAATAAAAATATCACCGTAATCAATACAATCAAATTCCCCTGCACTCTGACTAACATTTCGGTATTCCTTTGTTAATGAATGACATCTATCGGGCGTAGAAGTTCCCATTCCGGCAACAGTTTTCTGCCCGGTTATGAACAACTTTCGCCCACTCCATAACACCGTATTGACGTTAATAAATATCAGTTAATTCTTTTATTTTTCCTTCTCCAGGAAAACATCAACGCCGTGATATAACCAATTCAATCACAAAAAAATAAGAAGTTAAAGGAAATCTTAACATTTAGTTCTTATTTGCCTAAAATTAGACACCCATGTGAGTCAATTAACACATTGGAAATATTTATTATTACTTAGAATGGTATGCCAAGTACAGCCAAGAAAAAAGTGTTAGAAATTATCTCTTCAGGGTATGGTTACGGTGTAAATACCGTTTTTTGGAAACCCTACAAAACTATGAGGTTATGCTGTATATAACACGCACTCTATACTTGCCGCTGAAAGAAATTGATTTTAGCCAGATCCGGGCGCAAGGTGCTGGCGGGCAAAATGTCAACAAAGTATCTTCTGCTGTACAGTTACGTTTCGACATTAATGCTTCAAGCTTGCCTGAGGAAATCAAAGAGAAGCTGCTTACTTTGCCAGATTCCCGCATATCCCAAAAAGGGATTATCGTTATAAAAGCCCAATGTCATCGGAGCTTCGAAAGAAACAGGGAGGATGCATTGACCAGGCTTGCTACATTAATACGCTCCGTCAGCAAGGTGCGCAAGGTGAGAAAAGCAACCAGGCCAAGTAAACGGTCTCAGCAAAAACGCCTTGAAAAGAAAGTAAAGCGAGGCAAACTCAAAGAAATGCGAAGGAAGATCAGAGAATAGTATAATAATCAGCCTTACTCTAGACACTCAAAGCAGCAATGTTTACGATTCGCATTGATGTGGATGAATTTGGATTGTGGTCAAAGAAGGAATCCTCTTTTCTCCAATTTATGATGCTCACCGGTCCCATCTCTTCACATATGGATCACTTCAGGTAATCATTTTATCTTATGTTACAGCACACCTTTTGTCATATACATGGTATCGGTGTCAAAACCGAAGCCCGTCTCTGGGAAAGTGGAATAATGAGCTGGGCTGACTGGCACAAGTTCAGTGGTATTGCACTATCCCGAAGGGCACTTATGGAAATACCTCAGATATTTGAGGATTCTCAGGATGCCTTGAAAAATCGCGATCCTCGTTTTTTTTGCGACAGATTGACAAGCAGTGATCAATGGCGGATATTTGCTGATTTCAGGGACTCCACTGCCTATCTTGATATCGAGACCACCGGACTTGGAGAGGATTCCGATATAACCACCATTTCACTCTATGATGGCAACGAAGTCTTTTACTATGTAAATGGTAGAAACCTCGATGACTTCGTCAATGACATTGATCGGTATACTGTGCTGGTCAGCTATAATGGCAAGAGTTTCGATATTCCGATTATTGAAAACTTCTTTAGAATACGTCTTGACCATGCCCATATAGATTTGCGTTATGTTCTTGCGCGTCTGGGCTTTAAGGGCGGGTTAAAGGGATGCGAGAAAATGCTGGGTATTAATCGTGGAGCACTCGACGGTGTTGATGGATC
>JASJDT010000222.1 GCA_030065655.1 Desulfocapsaceae bacterium
CTGGTTTGACTGTTCTTCGATTTTGCTCTTGCCTTGGCAAAAAGGCCGCGTATTACCGAGCCGTGCTTAAGCTCCAGAGCACGCAGGCCCGGCATAACACTGTCAATGGTCAGTCGATTCAAATCTCCGGCATAGGTGCCGGTAAACGCTGCGTCGGCAAAGGGTAAGAGCGCCGGACCAAAACGATGACTTACCCATTTTGCCACCGTGGGTTCGCCGGGCAGAGGCTTTTGCCACAGCTCAGCAAGTACACGAAACTTGGCCCGCCAGGGAATGAGCGGAGCAAAAGCTATCTTCAACGGGGTTTGCGGGATCATTTTCAGCTTGCCGTCGAGGAGAACGTAGCGGACGAAATTGATCAGCGGTGATTTAATACATTCCAGGTGCAGACCGCATTCTTCGAGGAGCTCGCGGCTTTCCCGGCAATTATCAAGAAAACCATGGGGGCCGTTTTCGGCAATAAACCCATTTTCGGCAAAGGAGCGAATAACTCCTCCGGTACTCGAAGTTTTTTCCAGAAGTTTGAAACGGTGGCCATAACTTGAGGTTCTTAATTTATGGGCGACGGCGAGGCCGGAAAGACCTGCGCCGATGATGATGGTATCGTTATCTTTACTCATGGTAAGCTGAATTCAAATTCCTTTCTGTCTACGGTGATGGTCACCCAGCCATTGTTGGCCAGCATGCCAGGATTCACCACCGGCGTGTTGCCTATGGTATCGGCTCCCCTGGACTCGTGAATGTGGCTGACCAGGCAGAAGTCCGGCGATGTTTTTTCGATGAAGCGGCGGATTGCTTTGGAGCCGACATGCTTACCGCTTGTCAATTTGTCAACAGACGTACCATGGGGGGGTGCGTGAGAGACAAAAAGAGATGGTATTGGCTCTTTACTTATTGGTCTGGCCAATTCTATTAACTCTTGTGCCTGCCTGTATGCCTCTTCAGCTATCTGCATCAGTTGTCCTTCACTAAATTCCCAGGGCGTCTGAAATGGAGTTGGATTAGAACCGCCAACCCCATATATGCACAATCTGCGTTTGACCAGGTGAGCCTGGCCGTGCAGATTCATGTTCAGGTCATCAAGATAAGTGTTGATCTCGTCGTTGTCCAGGTTGCCGGCAAGACAAAGCAGGTTTTTGTTATAACTAAGTATTTCGTTGAGTACAGTTTTCGCTTCCATTCTACCGCCGAAATTGGTGATATCACCCAAAGCGATAATCAGATCCGCCTCGCTGAGACCATCTATTTCGGCAACTCTGGAACAGGCCATGTGAATGTCGGCTAAGGCAATGATTTTCATGGTAATAATCTCCTGGGATGGCAGGCGAAACAAGGGGGTTACGGCAGACTTGACATGGCATGATATGTGCTTACCATTTTCGCCGACTTTCTAGGAAAAATCAATGTTAAGACCGTAAAAGTTTGAGAGAAGAAATACTAAGGTGAACATTTATGACGACAACGACCCATGAATTCCAGGCTGAAACCAAAAAACTCCTCGATATTGTTATTAATTCGCTCTACACCGAGCGTGATGTCTTTATCCGAGAACTCATCTCCAACAGTGCCGATGCCCTGGAGAAATTTCGCCATGAGAGCCTTACCAAAGAGGATCTCTTCGATGGCCACGTTCCTCTTGAAATCAACATTGATCTCGATGAAGAGAAACATACCATCACCATCACCGATACCGGAATAGGCATGACTAGAGAGGAGCTCGAAGCCAATCTTGGCACCATTGCCCACTCAGGCTCCAACACCTATCTGGCAGAACTGGCGGAAGCTATGAAAAATGATGTGAGTTTGATAGGCCAGTTCGGAGTGGGTTTTTACGCCGCCTTCATGGCGGGTGCAAAAGTGCGGGTGCAGAGTCGATCCTGGGACGGCAGCGAGGGACATGAGTGGGAATCCGACGGCTCTGGCTCGTTTACTATCACCGAAAAGGAAGGGCTGCATCGGGGCACAAAAGTAATTGTTGAGCTGAAAGAAGAGGCCCATGAATATGCCCAGAAATGGAAGGTTGAATCCATCATCAAGCAGTACTCCGCATTTGTCTCTTTTCCCATAAAGCTGGAGGGAGAAGAGGTTAATACGGTACAGGCCCTTTGGACACGCAATAAATCTGAGATCAGTGAGGATGAATACACCGAATTTTATAAATTCATTGGCAACGCTTTTGACGAGCCTACCTATCGCTTGCATTTCTCAGCCGATGCGCCCCTGGCTATAAATGCCTTGGTTTTTGTACCCAAGGAAAATTTCGAGATCATGGGATTCGGCCGGGTCGATCCCGGGGTCAATCTCTATTGCCAACGTATATTGATTGACCAGCAGTCCGAGAATATTCTCCCGGAATGGCTACGGTTTCTTAAAGGTGTGGTCGACAGTGAGGATCTACCGCTCAATATTTCCAGACAGGCGCTTCAGGACAACGCCTTGGTGGCGAAACTGCGCAGGGTGATTACCAAACGGTTTCTTAAGTTCATGGACGAGCAGGCCCAGAAAGAGCCGGATAAATATTTGGAGTTCTGGAAGACCTTTGGCATTTATTTCAAGGAAGGTGCTACCAGTGACTATGAGTTTCAAAAAGAGCTGGCCAAGCTCATTCGTTTCGAATCCTCAAAGTCTGAAGCAGGCAAGCCCATAGGCCTTGCCGACTATCTGGCCAGGATGAATCCGGATCAGGAAAAGATCTATTATATCAATGGTCCTTCCCGACAGGCCATCGAATCCGGACCGTACATCGAGATGTTTCGCAAAAACGATATTGAGATTCTCTACACCATGGAGCCCATCGATGATTTTGTCCTGAATCATCTGGGCGAGTTCGAAGGCAAGAAACTGGTTTCCGCCGACCAAGCTGACCTGGATCTGCCAAAAGGCGTAGAAGAAAAAGACAGCGCTGAAGCTGAGACCAGCCTCGATGAGAAGCAGGAAAAAGATCTCGTCGAATGGCTCAAAAAGACCCTGGAAGACAAGGTTGCCGATGTCATTGTTTCCAAAAGGCTGGTTGACTCACCGGCAATGATCGTCAATCCGGACGGCCACATGAGTTCTTCCATGGAGCGGGTTATTGCCATGAGCCGCCAGGAAAAAGGAGTTTTACCTGAGGCCAGCAAGAAGAATCTGGAGATCAATGCAAAAAATTCTCTAATCTCAAGACTTGCCGAGATGATTAAGGAGGATGAGGACTTCGCCGGTGAGATTGCCCAGCAGATTTATGATAATGCCATGATTCAGGCTGGTCTGCTGGTCAACCATCTCGAGATGGTGGAGAGAAACTATCGTATTCTCAATCGTATTGCCCAGGGGTAGTGAAAAAATGCAGCGACTACGATCGAGGCATTTAACAACTTCATGACAACGATTAACTATTCGGGAGAGAGGAGTCTGATCTCTCCCGTTTTTGCTTTTTGCGGTTGAAAAATAGGGACCTTCGGTTTATAGAGCTGTAAGATATAGCAAAAGTATAAGTGCCTATCCGGAAATGTAGACATTGCCCTCACTTTTTATTACGCTACCGCATTTAATCCAGGGAATATGTATAAATATTTGCCAATTGAATGGGTCAGCACGCTTAACTATCAAGTTGGTGGAGTGCAAGCATGTTTTGTTTCTGGATATACATTGGTAAACCTTTCTGGAGCAAATAATGGTTGTATCGCCGAGATTTCTGACAGTAATTCTTCTCATCATGCTGTTTTTTTTGCCGGGATGTTATACAAAAACGAGAAGGCATCTCGCCTCGGACGCCTCACTCATTGAGGTTGGCGTTTCCACCCGAAATGATGTACTTACCTATTTAGGTGAACCTGATGATCAGCGCCAGCTCGGCCAGGATCGGGTGGAATGGATATATGCTGAGGAAATTCCCTCAGATTTTCAGTGGGCTCCAATCGTTGGCGGATATTTCGACGGCAAGGGGTATGACAAGGTACTAATTGTCCTTGAAAAAGACATAGTCAGATCGTGCACGTTCCGTAAGTTTTCCGAAGACGAACTTGACTGGGCAGATGACTTTGACTGGCAAGAGAAAAAAAGTGATTGATAGCTATACCACCAGCCGTGCCCGGATGGTTGAAGATCAGCTTAAACCGCGCGGCATAAAAGATGAGATGACCCTCAAAGCAATGAGTGAGGTACCGCGCCATCTTTTCGTGGAAGATGCCATGCGGGCTCGGGCATATGGGGATTATCCATTGCCTATTTCCGCCGGGCAGACAATTTCCCAGCCGTATATCGTTGCCCAGATGACCCAGCTCCTTCAGCTAAAAGGCCACGAAAGAGTATTGGAGATTGGCACCGGGTCAGGGTATCAGGCAGCCATACTGTCGCGTATCTGCAAGCGTGTCTATACCATCGAAAGAATTAACAGACTACTGGCGGAAGCAAGAAAAGTCTTTGACCAGCTTCGCTATTATAATATTGTTGCCAAGCTCGATGACGGTACCACCGGCTGGCCGGAACATGCTCCATTTGATGCAATAATTACCACTGCCGGGGGACCGGAAATTCCCCCACCGCTGGTGCAACAACTCGCTGACAACGGCAGGATGATAATTCCCGTTGGCAATCAGGATGTCCAGGAGCTTCAGCTGTTGACCAAACATGAAGGCGAAATCACCATAGAACGTCTGGAGAGAGTACGCTTCGTCGACCTAATTGGTAAGTATGGCTGGTCTGAGTGATGCCAGGCCCAAGGGGCTGCTGCGGCGTCTCTACGACGTCTGCATGGAGTGGCTGGAGAGTCCCTATGGCATATATGTGCTTTTTGTCATCGCCTTTGCCGAATCTTCTTTTTTCCCTTTACCACCCGATGTCTTTCTCATTGCCCTCTGCATGGGCTTGCCGAAAAAATCCTTTAAATATGCAGCTGTTTGTGCGGTGGGATCCACCCTTGGCGGGGCCTTTGGCTATGGTCTTGGTCTCTGGGCCATGGAAAGTATCGGCCAGCCAATTGTCAACTGGTACGGTTTAAGCGACAAATATACCCAGGTCCAGGACCTCTACCAAAAGTATGATGCCCTGGCAATTTTTGCTGCCGGTTTTACCCCTTTGCCGTATAAGCTCTTCACCATTACTGCCGGTGCATTTCATATTGATTTTGTTAAATTTTTAGGGGTGTCGCTGCTTTCCCGTTCAGCGAGGTTTTTTCTGGTTGCAGCCTGCCTGTTTTTCTTTGGAGCCCCGGTAAAACGCTACATCGATAAATACTTTAATATTCTCTCAATTGTTTTTCTCGTCCTCCTCATCGCCGGCTTCGTCGTCGTTAAATATCTGCTTTAACCTATTGTTTCTTAACAAAGTACAGTGCGTCCGGCTTTGACAGTCTCTCGGCATATCTGTAGCCATCGTAGCTAAACTCATAAAGGGCCGAGCTTTCCTTAATCCGGTGACGGATAATATAGTCCGTCAGCGCTCCACGGGCTTTTTTGGCATGGATGGCAACGGTGCGTAGCTTGCCATCTTTCTCCTGTTTGAACAGAACATTGGTGATGGATATTTGCAAACCGGTCGTCTCGATGGCTTTGAAATATTCGTTGGAAGCCAGATTGAGCAACTCTGTATGGCCTTCGGCTGTAATGGCCTCTTGCAAAGCGGCAGTTATCTTGGGACGCCAGAACTCGTAGAGATTTCCTGCGCCATCAGGAACGAAGCTGCCACCCATCTCTAGCCGATAGGCTTGCATGAGATCAAGCGGCCGCAATATGCCGTAGAGACCGGAGAGGATGCGCAGATGCGTTTGGGCAAAGCTGAAATCTTCGATGCTGTAACCATCGGCGTGAATTTCACTAAAGACATCACCGCGAAAGGCCAGCAAAGCCTGAGCAGCATTGTTTGTCGTTGGCGTTGGAGAAAAATCGGCAAAACGCTGCCGGGTGATTGTGGCCAGATTTTTGCTGACCTTCATCAACCCGGCAATTTCTTCGGTAGTATATTTCCTAAGGGAGGAGACCAGCGTGGTTGCATCCTCATTGAACTCGGGAATGGTACATTCCAGGTCCTCGGGGTGATGGCTTATATCCTGGGTCTTGGAAGGGGAAAGTACGATAAGCATGAAGTGATTCTCCTCGAACGCGAAAACCGCCCTCGATGTTTTTACGCTGGCTTGTGCTGGTGGCTTCTTTTGGTGAGTTAGTTTTTGAAGCTGTGCACCGGAGCCGGAATCCTGCCGCCCCAACTGACAAAACGCTTGGATTTTCCCACATTGCGTACCGGCATGATGGGACTGGCTCCAAAGAGACCGCCAAAGCTGACATGTTCACCGGCCTCCTTGCCCGGTACGGGGATAAGGCGAGCCGCCGTTGTTTTGTTGTTGACCATGCCGATGGCCATCTCATCGGCGATAATCGCTGAGATGGTTTCGGCATCAACCGAGCCGGGAATGGCTACCATATCAAGTCCCACGGAGCAGACACAGGTCATGGCTTCAAGTTTTTCCAGGCAGAGCTCGTCCCGGCCCACCGCTTCTGCCAAAACGGCGTCTTCCATAACCGGAATGAAGGCACCGCTGAGACCACCCACCGCTTTACTGGCAAAGATACCACCCTTTTTTACGGCATCGTTGAGCATGGCGACGATGGCAGTCGAGCCGGGAGCACCGATGGCATCTACACCCAGGATACGGAGAATTTCACCGACGCTGTCACCGACCGTAGGAGTGGGAGCCAAGGAGAGGTCGACAACACCAAATTCAATACCAAGTTCACGGGACACCTG
>JASJDT010000223.1 GCA_030065655.1 Desulfocapsaceae bacterium
CTTCTTCACCCGACCGGAGCGCCAGGCCCAGAGCTGTGGACTTATATAGTAGAGCACGGGAATGCCCAGTTTTTTGGCAGTGTTGGCCAGGTGCAGATTGAACTCGGGATAGTCGATAAGTACCAGCAGGTCAGGGCGTTGTTCAGCAAGTGTTTTTTTGAGCAGCGACATCGCCCCGAGGACCTCGGACAGCTTAGCCAAAACCTCGGTAATACCGACCACGGCAAGCCTGTCAGAATCTACCAGGATCTCCACCCCGTTTTCACGCATGGCCCTGCCGCCCATGCCACAGATATAAAGCTCACCGTATTTTTTCCGGAGAGCCTGAATAAGATGCGATCCATGCAAATCACCCGATGCCTCACCGGCAACCATAACAACTGATTTTTGCTGCATCGTTAATTATCCTGAGTATGGATCAGTCGTTCACTGGTTTGCTGAATCTGCTCCATCACCGAGTGGGCTATTTCCAGAGCATCCCTGCCCATCCGGCCAGTTACCTTCGGTTCCTTCTTGTGGGTAACAGCTTCAACGAAGGAGCGTATCTCCTGGTCAAGGGCATCCGCATCGGTGAAATCCCGTTTATTAATGGACATACCGGGAATGATATTCTGTTTCTGCTCCTCATCGCGCTCGACGATAACGATACCATGTTCGGCAAAATCAATGGAAATATAGGCATCTTTCTGGAAGAGCCGTATTTTTCGCTCGTTCTTCATGGAAATACGGCTGGCCGTCACATTGGCTATGCAGCCGCTTTCAAACTCCAGCCTGGCGTTGGCTATATCGATGTTATCGGTAATCACCGGGATACCGGCGGCATGGATATTCCTTATCTTTGACTGCACAAGGTTAAGAATGATATCAATATCATGTATCATCAGGTCAAGCACCACGCTGACATCAAGGCTGCGTGGTTTGAATTTGCTCAGCCGGTGCGACTCGATGAATAGCGGTTTCTTGATCCGGTCTTCCAGAGCAACGACAGCCGGATTGAACCGCTCCAGCTGTCCCACTTGAATGAGGACACCGTGCTCATCGGCTAACTGGAGTAGACTGTCAGCCTCTTCAACAGTCGAAGTGATTGGTTTTTCAATCAATACATCAACCTTCTCTCTGATGAAGTCACGACTGATGGTAAAATGCATTTCCGTGGGAACAGCAATACTTACCGCATCAACTTTGCCGAAAAGCTCCTTGTGGTTATAAAAGCTCTGACAGCCCGTCTGTTTGGCAATCTTGTCAGCCTGCTCGGCCTGGCTGTCAACAACACCGACGAGTTCCACATCTGGGTGTCTGGCATACTTTTCCGCATGAAACTTCCCCAGGTAACCGACGCCGACCACACCCACCCGCATAGGTGTCTTGCTGCTACTGGTTGAATCTTCTTTTACCATAATCTTTCTCCACCACTGTTTCGGAATATGCCTGCAAATATGCGCTACCGGTAAGCAACTATGTTGAGTGCGCCAAAGCGCTCAAACAAATTCGCCATCCTCCAGGCCGACGATGGTTATTTTGTATCGATCAGCTTTGGCAATCATGGCACTGCGATCAAAGACGACCGATTTACCAGCCTCCACAGCCAGTGCTTTGACATTCGCTTTGTGCATTGTTTCAATAGTTTTCAGGCCAATTGCCGGAATATCAAAACGCGTATCCTGAGTTGGTTTACAGACTTTGACCACCACCGCCTGGCCATCGGCCAATTGCCCGCCTCGGGTAATAGCTGCGTCTGTACCCTCGATGGCCTCGACCGCCACCACACTGCCGCCGGCAGTCACCACACATTGGCCCACATCAAGACGGCCGATTTCCTTGGCAATCTTCCAGCCAAGGCGAATATCCTCCCGCTCCTCCCGTGACGGTTTCCTCGATGTCCAGACACCTGACGGTGAAAGCAGCTCAGGTAGCAGTAAAGTCGAAGGTTCAATCTGAATGCCCTCTTCATGCAAAAGATCGGCAAAACCACGAAGCACCGCATCGTCATGGGTGTTGCGAATTCGCGCCAGCAAACCTATAGCCTTGGTGTCGGGTCGGAAATTGGCGAGCAACCTGACTTTACCTATGCCTCCAAGCATGACGGCTCGGGATATTTCATGCTGCCTGAAAAAATTGATAATACGCTTTACCTGACCAACATACAACCATTCCAGCGTTGATACATGCTCGCTAAGAACCGGATCAGTTTCACCGTGATAGCCCACGGCGTATACCTGCATCCCCTTGCTATGCGCCGCCTTGGCAAACAACAGAGGAAACTGGCCGCTCCCGGCAATCATACCAATTCGATCTACCATTTCAATTACAAAGCTCTATTCTTTGAAGTCTAAGATTGTTTACGATAACCTATCTACACGGCTTGCTTAAAAACGCGACAGATTCGTTCCTGACTCTCTTCGTCGAGATAGGGATGCATGGGCAAGCTCATGATTCGCCTACAGACCGAATCGGTTACCGGAAAATCATTCTCACCATACTGAAGAGACTGGTAAACGCCCTGATGGTGTAGTCCTTTCGGGTAATAAACCATAGTAGGGATATCCTGCTTAAGAAGTTCTTCTTGAAGATGTTCCCGCTTGTCGGTAAGTAATGAAAACTGAGCCCAGGCACTTACATAACCCGTAGGAATAACTTGCAACTCGTAGCCAGACAGCATATTGGCATAGCGTTCGGCAATCTCCTGCCGTTTGGCAACCTCGTCGCCAAACACTTTGAGCTTCTGAAGAAGCACTGCCGCCTGAATCGTATCGAGGCGAGAGTTCAGGCCGAGACGAACATGGTCATACCGGTCGGACCCCATGCCGTGGTTACGGATAGATTTGATTTTGGCTGCGACTTCTTCGTCATCGGTAAACACCGCACCCCCGTCACCATAACCTCCCAGAGGTTTGGCCGGAAAAAAACTCGTGGCCCCGGCATGACCGAGACTGCCGGTGGACCGACCCTTATAGCTGCCGCCAAAGCTCTGAGCTGCATCTTCCAGGACGAATAACCCCTCCCGTTTGGCAAGTTCCATCAATGGATCATAGTCAGCGGGCAGGCCAAAAATGTCCACCGGAATGACCGCCTTGGCCTCGAGTGGCAGGTTTTGATCTGGCCGGACGGGAAGTGGATAGATGGAAGGATCATTAGCCTTTACCGCTTTGATGGCCAGTGCCAGTTTTTCCACATCGATATTGAGTGTACCCGGGTCAATATCCACAAATACAGGGGTTGCTCCCAACAGCGAAATAACCTCTGCTGAGGCGAAGAAGGAAAAAGCGCTGGTAAACACACAATCACCAGGACCGATGTTCTGGGCCATCAATACCAATTGCAGGGCATCCGTCCCACTGGCGCAGCTTATTGAATGCTTTGCCCCGACCCAGTCAGCCAGTTGCTCTTCAAGCTGGCCCACTTCCGGCCCCATGATGAATTGTCCGTGCTCCAGGACGGCTTCAATGGCCTGGCGTACATCATTTTCAATATTACGGTACTGCGTCTTAAGATCGATAAATTGCATGGATTGCTGGACCGATGTATTTTTTATAATAATTAATGGGATAAACCTAGATTAATCCCTACATGAACGCCCCCGGCGAATTCCGCAACAGGCTAGCCTATTTACCCCTTTTTTTCTAGGCATTTTTATCTTTTCGGACGACAGCGGCCGTAGTAGTATGACACTAACTAGTTTCCGTCCTAAAACTAGCTATTTTGTCTGAGATCAAGGCATGCGAAAAATTTCACCACAGGCATATATATGATATTCCGAGGATAAAATTTTGAGCATAACGAAGATATCGGTTAAAAGGGCAGTTTTAGGATGGGAACTAACTAAACTGTCAGGCAACGAGCAATCATAGTGGAGTTTGTTACGTTTGCAAATGTAAATCGATAATTTTCAATACTCTTCCTGAAAAAAACTTTGATGCTGGAAAACGCTTTGTTCCATTCAGACCACTGATTTCATGTCTTCTCAGCGAGAATAGTCACGAAGTTATGCAACACAAGACAGCAATAATTGACGAAGGTTGCCTGATTGGCGAGGACACCCGCATCTGGCATTGGTCTCATGTCTGCAAGGGTGCCAGGATTGGCAACAATTGTACGATCGGACAAAATGTCTATATCGCCGGCAGTGCCGTAATCGGCAACAATGTCAAAATCCAGAATAATGTCTCAGTTTATGATGGCGTAATCCTCGAAGATGATGTTTTCTGCGGGCCAAGCATGGTATTTACCAACATTAGCAATCCCCGCTCGGCATTTCCCCGAAGAGATCAATACAGCTCAACCATCATTAAAAAAGGGGCAACGCTGGGGGCTAACTGCACTATAATCTGTGGCATTACCATTGGTGAGCACGCCTTTATCGGCGCAGGAGCCGTAATCACCCAGGATGTCCCTGCCTTTGGTCTGATGATGGGCAACCCGGCCCGGCAGAGCGGTTGGATGAGTAGATATGGAGAGCGTCTACCCCTCCCCCTCACCGGACAAGACAAGGTGATCTGCCCGCATACCGGAGACGTGTATTTACTCAACAACAAGACCTGCCGATGCGAAAGAAACCATGACTGCGGCAATCAGCCTTGAGGAAGAGCTACATGCAAATCATAGAAATCCCGGATTTCGGGAGCCTGAATATCAGTCATATCGTTTGCGACTACAATGGCACGCTTGCCGTCGATGGCAAACTCTTGCCCGGCGTCGCCGTTGCCTTCAACTCTCTACAGAACATAGAAGTCCATGTTGTCACTGCCGACACCTTCGGGGTGGCCAGGCAGCAGCTGGCCAACATCAACTGCCGACTGACCATCGCCCCCAATGAGAACCAGGCTATCTGGAAACGTGATTATATCCGCTCTCTCGGGGCCGACTCCGTTGTAGCCATTGGTAACGGCCGTAACGATAGGCTCATGCTCGAAGAATCAGCTCTGGGCATCGCTCTCATCCAGCAGGAAGGTGCAGCGGTCGAAGCGATACGGTACGCTGATGTCGTCTGCACGGATATAACCGATGCACTGGCCTATTTCATTAACACCAAGCGGTTGGTCGCCACCCTTCGTTCCTGAAAGATCAGGTAATCTATTCAATAATTGATCTTCAACCATAACTGAACCAAATACATCAACGTTCCCTGATAGCCGGCAGATCACAGCAATCTAATTCGGGATGATTATCATGGAGTGAATGAGCACTGTAAGTGAACATGAACAACCATGAATACAAGAAAAAATATGATATTTCCTCAGGATCTTCATATTCACACCACCTATTCCCCGGGTGATTCGGCTGTGGCCATGGAACAAACCATTGAGCTTATCGAGGAGGTACGCCATGCCTGGGTTATCGGGATAAGCGACCATTTTGAATTTCTTGTTGATGGACTTTTCGCTGAATACGAAGCAAAGGTGCGAAAAGCCGGCTTCAAACTGGGCGTTGAGGTTGATGGTAGCGATTGGGTAAACGAAGCAATTACCTATGATAACCTGGACTATTTTGTCTATCACTGCCAGGATCGGGACAGCGAATATAGGGGTGCGGAGAAGTTATTGCAGACCGATAAACCAGTCATCATCGCCCATCCTAATGCCTTGGCTACGGATCTTGACCGCCTCCCTCCCGATTGCTTGGTTGAAATCAACAATCGATATGTCTGGCGGACGGACTGGTACAGCTATTATAAACCTTACACCGATGAATTTCGCTTTGTTATTGGCTCAGACGCCCACCAACCCAATTGGCTTGGTCAGGCGGTTGCCCGCAGTGCTGCTGCTCGGTTGGGAATCGAGGAATATCTGCTTTTTTCAGAGTAGATGATTGAATCGGAAAAATTGGTCATGTCTTGTCAGAATTTTACTCCCGTTTTGAAAAGCATTATCGGAGCTTAGTGACACCACAACCGTTGAGAGGCTGAACTATTGTGCGAATACCGATTTTACCGGATAATCCCTTGGGATTAGAAAAGTACCTGAATCAGCAAAAACTACCCTGTAACTACATGGAAGACTTTTCTATCCTGGGATTTGTTACTCAGAGATATGAAGCTGCCCTTGTTCTCCTGGCTGCAAAAGGGTATGAGGTGCATATTCATAATTCGGGAGCTGAAATTGGCATCTCTTCATCTGCAGAAGTACTCACCATCCATAATCTGCTTTCTGCCCATGGTATACACACATCCTACAGAGATATTGCTGAAACAATATACCAGGCCTGATAGTGCTCTGGCTGCCGGTCGGCAGCAGACAACTCTCTTCCTAATTTTGTTGATTTTTTTAGAAAAATGATTGGAATACCTGCGATTTGGCAAGAAAAGGTTCGGCTCTTTCTCTGCAATGCTTTTTTGACAATTTTTTTCATAATTGAGCCGTGTTTAGCAAAAACAGTTTCTCTGGAATTCCTAGATGATGCTAATTTCCCTCCTAACTTTTACTTTGCAGGCACCAGATTCAACGGCTTATCCGGCATCACCTATGATGAATCCCTGGCAACCTACCACATAATCTCCGATGATAGAGCCAGGTTCAACCCTGCCCGTTACTATTCCGCGAGAATTTCAGCCTTACCAGAGTTCAAGGTTGAACCAACGGAAGTCGTTTTTCTAAAAAATAATGCGAATGTATACTATCCCAGAGCGAGCGTCGACTTCGAGGGAATTGTGATTCTCGAAAACGACAATCTACTTATCAGCAATGAAGGTAATCGTCGGCAAGGCATCCCTGTTTCCCTAATG
>JASJDT010000224.1 GCA_030065655.1 Desulfocapsaceae bacterium
ACAATATCTTCAGCTAAGATGAGACAGATTGGTTTGTGAGCAATCGACAGGCTGTAGTTTTCAACTTTTATTTCATCGCCCACATTATAGATGGGACATGCTTTTTCCTGGGTTATCAGAAATATGGCATCACGGGTTGTTTTGTTCTTCGCGTCGATTTTATTCATCTCTGTTTATCTGATCTCACTCCATGTTCGTTGAAATAACACCAAATACCTTCGTTTTCCCACATATGCTCAGAATACGTTTTTCTAATAAGAATGGCAAGATAAACTAGACATTTACCTCAAGGCATAACGAATAAAGACTTAACAATCAAATCAATCTCTACTTATGCGGTATCTCGGTTGTGCTGTTTACCTTAAATTATTGCTTTTGCGCGATTCAGTGAGAATAATGTGATTAAAGAATTACTCTTAATAAATAAAGAGGAGAATTCCGATGATTACTACAAAACAGCTTAAGCGAGCCAGGGAAGAACTGCAAAAAACTACTTCCAAAGACGTTGATGAGAAGCTGCTCATTGCCTATGAATGGCTTGACGCCCAGCAGAAAATTGACAGAGCGACAAGCCTAAGAACAAACCTGCAGCAGCTTATCTCTACCTGGGGAGGGAAAAGCATTGATGTGGATGACATCGATCTTGCAGCCCATCTCCATGATGAGATCACTGGTAAATACCCAAATTACAACATCAACTACCGTTTCGTCCTGCCGGCGGCTGAACGTTTGCGCGGACTGGGCTCAGCTTATGAACAGGAAAATGCATTAAGATTCCTTTTGGAAAATTACCGCGCCTACGAACGGGTGAAGTACAGTGTTGCGGATGGAGACTCTCTGAAAATTTCGTACTTAGCCGAGGAATTACCACCGTCGCAATACGATTGGCTGGACTTCTGTAGCAGCCACAATGACTGCAAATGTTATTATTGCGTCTATGGCAGTTGAGAATTTAGAATAGACAATTAGCCTATCAAACAATATTAGCTTCTTGTGAATCGGGTCGCCTCAGATAAGAGGAGGCCAGGATGAAACCGAAAAAAGATGTTGCTTCCCACTAAGTTAAACGATTTTAAAAAGGTTTTTCAGGGTCGGCAGATTGTCTTTTTTTCATTGCCATATAGCGGCTGAAACGGCGGACATGCTCGACCGCCAGCTTCTGGGCGGTTTCGGCATCATGGTCGGCGATTGCTTCGACGATGAGTTGGAGATCCTGAAAATTTTCCTCCATTTCAATCTCGCCAACAATGAGGTATTTATCGTAATAACGATGAATATTGTCGTGCACTGAGTGAAGCACAAAGGTATAGAGCGGATTCCCGGCGATTCTTGCTATCTCCGTATGCACGCGCTCATCGACCTGAACAAAACTCCCCCACCCCGTCATACCTCGTTCACAACACCCAGCTGCTTCATCGATGAGAGTGGCGAGTTTTTTATTATCTGCTGCGGTCGATCGTACCGCTGCCAAACCGGTAACCGTTCCTTCTACACCTTCACGAAATTCCGCCAGGTGCTCCAGAGAGACGTTATGTGAGCGAATAAGCATGGCAAGGTTTTCGGCCATGAGCTCCGCATTGGCATCCTTGACATAGGCACCACCGTTGGCGCCCAAACGAATTTCGATGAGGCTTTTTTGTTCGAGGATACGCAGGGCTTCCCGCAAGGTACCCCGGCTGGTCTGGAACATTTCGCAGAGTTCCCTTTCCGCCGGCAGCCTCTCCCCGGCCTCTATACGACCATCGAGAATGGCTGTCTGGATCTGCTCGACTACATCCTGATATATTCTGCTCTGTTTTGCCTTGTGAAAAAGATCACCCATGGCCGTCCTTGACAAAGGAGGAATTTTTTATAAGTATAATGGTTAAACCATTGACCGATACTAGCGTATTCATGACATGCGCGCAAGCACAAAACTTTTTTTCCAGGAAAGTTAAAATTTTCATGGAAAAAGACGGAGTGTATTTAACAAAGTGGTATACCAAATGGGCCTGTTCTGGTAAAGAAACAGGATAATTTTATGCCTGTCACTGCCATGTTCAACACCGGCCATGCCAGGTATATCCTTTCTATACCGGTTTTGGACCGGTTGCAGGCTGAAATGTAACTCGTTAATCTAAAGGAGGATACTGTGAAAAAATCATTGTTTATGTCATCTGTAGGTACCGCTCTTGCCGGTATGTTTCTACTGGGCCAGGTAGCCATTGCCGCTGATCTGAAAATCGGCATTATGGTGCCGACAACGGGTTCTGAAGCAACTGCCGGTAAGGATATGGAAAATGCCATTAAGCTGGCCGCCGAGGAAATCAATAAGGCTGGCGGAATCATGGGCATGAACATTGTGACCATGACCGGCGATGATGCCTGTGATCCTCAGCAGGCAACTGCGGCAGCCACAAAATTGGTTTCCGCCGAGGTAGCTGCAGTGGTTGGTGGATACTGCTCCGGAGCAACCCTGCCGACCCTGAAAATTTATGGTGACGCCAATGTTCCATTTGTTATTGCTGCTTCCAACTCAACCAAGCTTATCGATGCCAATCAGGGTAACGCGTTTCAGATCAACTCAACAGGATTTGATCAGGTAGCAACCGCCATTGAGCTTTTCAAAGGTCAAGGCGTTGAGAAACTGGCAATCATTCATCAGGGCGACGGCTACTCAGAGGATCTTGCCAAATTGACCCGAGAAAAATGGTCTGGCATGGGCAAAGAAGTTGTTGCCTACGAAGTTGTCAACAAAGGTGAGCAGGATCATTCAGCTCTGGCCACCCGCATCCGCTCCAAGGCACCAGATGCTATTTTCTGGACCGCCTACTACGCCGATGGCGCTTTGGTCATCAAGCAGCTCCGCCAAGCTGGCTATCGCAATCTCATCGCTGTTGGTGATGGCTCCAACTCTCCAAAACTGCTTGAGATCGGTGGTAAAGCTACGGAAGGCGTCTTCTGCTTCTCCAACCCAACCGTCGATTATCTGCCCGCCGCCAAGGCTTTCCATGCTAACTATAAGAAAGCCTTTGATCAGGAACCAGACGCGTATGCTCCGCTTTCCTATGATGGTATGAAACTGCTTGCCGATGCCATCAAGCGTGCCGGCTCCACCGACAAAGATGCAATCATCAAGGCTCTGGCAGCCACCGGTAGTTTTGAAGGAATCGCCGGACCGATCTCGTTTACTGAGCAAAACACCCTTGCTCGCAGTAACTTTGTAACTCTTGTTGCTAAAGACGGTAAATGGATCTTGGCTGAATAGCCTTAGTATTTGTTTCGTTGTATTCACACCCGGGATAGGGAAACCTGTCCCGGGTTTCTTCTAGCCATGCTAATCATCCTCAGCCAATAGTTTATTATGTCACTTCAGGACATTCTTCTCCAACAACTTGCCAACGGTCTGATTCTCGGCTCATTTTATGCACTCGTGGCTCTTGGCTACACCATGGTTTACGGCATCATCAAGCTCCTCAACTTCGCCCATGGCGATCTGTATATGATCGGTGCTTTTTGCGGCTTTCTGGTTCTTTCGCTGATCAGCGCCGTGGTAGGCGACAGTTGGGCCGGGCTGCTCTGCAGCATGGTTCTAAGTATGATCGCCGTCGGACTTCTCGGAGTGCTCATTCAACGGATTGCCTACCAGCCCATGCTGGCTGCACCACGCCTATCGATACTTATTACGGCGCTGGCCGTCTCCATGATTCTGTCGAACAGCGTTATGGCCTTTACCGATGGAGAGTTTCTGGCCTTTTCAACCGATCTTGGCTTTGATGGTGTTGAGCTTGGCAATGTTTTTGTCACCTACACTCAGATAGTGCTTGTCGCCGCTGCAGCAATCCTCATGGTTGCCCTCTATCTATTCGTGCACAAAACACTCTACGGCAAAGCCATGCGGGCGATCTCCATTGACAAGGACGCCTGTCGCCTCATGGGAATCAACGTCAATAAGATTATCGCTTTGACCTTTTTTATCGGTACAAGCCTGGCCGCCGCTGCAGGAATCATGGCCGGTTCCTATTACGGCAGTATTCATTTCTTTATGGGATTCGTCATTGGCTTGAAGGCTTTTACAGCCGCGGTAATCGGCGGAATTGGTTCCATACCGGGAGCTATGCTGGGAGGACTCCTTCTGGGACTACTGGAATCTTATGGTACACAAATTCCCTTCATTGGCACCGAGTGGAAGGACGTATTTTCATTTGGTATTCTCATACTTCTGCTGGTGTTCAAGCCCACAGGAATTCTCGGACAAACTGAAATTGAAAGGATGTAGGCCATGGCAGATATTTCCAACTCAACATCAACCAATTCAGCTCAGGCGGTGAAAGCCGGCGGCCTGATGGCCTGGCTGGAGCCCCAGCAGAACAGGATACTCGTTCTGGCAGCACTGGCAGGCATTGCTTTGGCCCTGCCTCTTATTCTCAATAATTACGCCATGGAGGTGATGTCCAGCGTCTGGTTTTACGTGGTACTCTGCCTTGGACTGAACATCGTTGTCGGCTATGCCGGCCTTCTTGATCTCGGCTATGCTGCTTTTTTTGCGGTTGGCGCCTATACCACGGGAATTCTTACTTCTCATTTCGGCATAAACTTCTGGCTGACCATTCCGGTGGCGATTTTCTTCTCAATATGTGCCGGGGTAATCATCGGCGGTCCGACCCTGCGGTTGCGCAGCGATTATCTGGCCATCGTAACGCTTGGATTTGGCGAAATTGTCCGTATTATCGCCAGGAATCTGGAGATTACTGGTGGAGCCAGTGGTTTGATCGGTATTGAAAAACCTTCAATAATGGGTTTTGAGCTCAACGAGATACAGCATTTTTATTATGTCTTTCTCCTGCTGGCCATTCTCGCCTGCTTTATCAGCTATCGTTTGCAACACTCCCGACTGGGCAGAGCCTGGCAATATGTCCGGGAGGATGAGGATGCAGCCGAGGCCATGGGCATTAACCGGGTCGGCATCAAGCTCTACGCCTATGTCATCGGGGCGATCTTCGGTGGTGTGGCCGGCTGTTTCTTCGCTGCCAAAATGACGGCGATATCTCCTGAAACGTTCATGTTTCAACAGTCGGTGCTTATTCTTCTCGGTGTCGTTCTTGGTGGTATGGGCAAAATTCCAGGCGTTATCATCGGTGCCTTTGCCCTCGTCCTTTTTCCGGAGGTATTTCGAGAACTTGGCTCCATGCGGATTCTCGTCTTCGCCGTTGTTATGCTGATCATCATGCTCTATCGTCCGGAAGGCATCTGGCCGGCAAAAAAATAGTCTTTTCAGAAGAATCTTAATAACGTATACGCTATGGCTCTCTTAGAAGTTAAAAACCTCATGCTCAGCTTCGCAGGCCTCGATGTTATCAAGGACCTCAGCTTTTCCGTAGAAAACGGAAGTATTGCCAGTCTCATTGGTCCCAACGGTGCCGGAAAGACTTCTGTCTTCAACTGCCTGACCGGCTTTTATAAACCTAATGATGGCGACATCATCTTCGACGGCAACAGAATAGTCAGGAAAAAGCCACACAAGATTACCAAACATGGGATGGCTCGTACGTTCCAAAACCTGCGGCTATTTAAAAGCATGACTGTGTTGGATAACGTCATGTCCGGTATGCACTGCCGCACCAAAGCCGGCCCAATTGCTGCTGTCCTTAGACACGGCGCGCAACAGCGAGAGGAGGCGGAAACCAAGAAATTCTGTCAGGAGTGTCTTGAATTTGTCGGCATACCCGAATTTGAGGATCATATCTCTTCCAATCTTTCCTACGGCAACCAGCGCCGGGTTGAATGGGCACGGGCATTGGCCACAAAACCTAAACTTCTCTTACTCGATGAGCCGGCTGCAGGCTTAAACCATGATGAAAAACAGCAGCTCATTGCCCTGATTAAACGTATTCGTGATGAACTTGGCATCACCATTCTATTGATCGAACATGACATGGGACTGGTCATGAAGGTCTCGGAAAAGATAACTGTCATCGATTACGGTCAAAAAATTGCCCAGGGTAATGCCGAGGAAGTACAGAACAATCCCAAGGTCATTGAAGCATATCTCGGAAAAGAAGAGGAAGAAATCGCATGAGCACCCCAATATTGGAAATTAACAATCTCGAAACCCATTATGGCAAGATTCATGCCCTGCGCGGTATCTCCCTGTCCGTTGAAGCCGGCGAAATCGTAACCCTTCTCGGTGCCAACGGTGCCGGTAAAAGTACGACTCTGCGGGCAATCTCCGGTCTTATTCCGACTACTTCCGGTTCCATCCACTTTCAAGGTGAAGAGATAACTAAAAAACCCGCCCATGACATTGTCAAAATGGGCCTTATTCACGTACCTGAAGGAAGGAAAATATTCAAAGGCATGACCATTGCCGAAAACCTTGATCTTGGCTCTTTTACCCTTGATGATGATTCCGAGAGAAAACGGCGCATGGATCATGTGTATGAGATTTTCCCGATTCTCTATGAACGCCGGAACCGGGATTCCGCTTTCCTTTCCGGTGGAGAACAGCAGATGCTTGCCATCGGCCGCTCAATGATGACCAATCCGAAGATTCTGCTCATGGATGAGCCTTCCATGGGCCTTGCGCCATTCATGGTTCAAGAAATCATGAAAATTATTGTGCGTCTCAACAAGGAAGGAGTTACTATTCTACTGGTTGAACAAAATGCCAAGGTAGCCCTGAAACTTGCCAGCCACGGGTATGTTCTCGAAACGGGGTCAATCGTCATCAAAGGTGATGCCGAAACTCTGCGGCAGGATGAATCCATCGTCAAAGCCTATCTTGGAGAGT